>CAZMBM010000007.1:3623-34436 GCA_964564475.1 uncultured Flavobacteriaceae bacterium
CTTGTTTCAGGGTCTTGTTTAAGTTTCAGTATCTTCTACAAATATTAATGTCTTTAAATTTGGATTACCTTCTTTAATTAAATTAAGTTTCCAATCGCGATGCCAATTCTTTAGTTGTTTTTCTCTTTTCATCGCCTCACCTACTGATGTAAATTCTTCATAGTAAATCAATTCGAATGCCTTGTATTTAGCCGTAAACCTTGCGCCATTTCCTTTAGCATGCTGCTTTAAACGTTTGTGTAAATCGCGTGTGAATCCCGTATAAAACGTTGTTCTGTTTTTATTTGACAATATGCAAACAAAAATCTTCTTCATACAGAAATAGATGCTGAAACAAGTTCAGCATAATTATTTAAAATAATCTATATAAGTTTCCAAATCTTTATCACCTCTACCCGATAGGTTGACCACCACCACATCGTGGGGTTTAAATATCATCTTTTCTAAAGCGGCCAAAGCATGCGCCGATTCAATAGCCGGAATAATGCCTTCTAATTTACAGAGTGTCATACCCGCTCGCATAGCCTCATCATCGGTCGCATTTAAAAATTGAGCCCGTTTACTTTTGTACAAATGGGCGTGCAAAGGCCCCACGCCCGGATAATCGAGTCCGGCCGAAATGGAATAAGGCTCTGTTATCTGTCCGTCATCAGTTTGCATCAACAAGGTTTTACTGCCGTGAATGATGCCCAAATGACCTAAAATACTGGTGGCGGCACTTGCGCCCGAATCAATTCCTTTGCCGGCGGCTTCTACCGCTACTAATTTTACTGATTCTTCATTCAAATAATGGTGAAAAGCCCCCGCAGCATTACTGCCTCCCCCTACACAGGCGATGATATAATCAGGGTTTTCTCTATTTTCTTGCTCTTGTAATTGCCCCCTCATCTCTTCAGAAATAACCGACTGAAACCGTGCCACCATATCGGGATACGGGTGCGGCCCCACTACCGATCCGATAATGTAAAAGGTGTCGGTGGGATGGCCAATCCAATCGCGAATGGCTTCGTTGGTAGCATCTTTTAAAGTCCGGCTTCCCGATAAAGCCGACACAACCTTTGCCCCCAACATTTTCATCCGGGCTACATTGGGGGCTTGCCGTTTAATATCAACAGCGCCCATATACACAATACATTCCAGACCCATCAGGGCACAAACGGTAGCCGTAGCCACACCGTGCTGTCCGGCACCTGTTTCGGCAATAATACGTGTTTTACCCATATGCTTGGCCATTAAAATCTGCCCGATGGTATTGTTTATTTTATGAGCGCCGGTATGGTTTAAATCTTCGCGTTTGAGGTAAATTTTTGTGTTGAATTTTTTAGACAAACGTTTGGCAAAATACAAAGGCGACGGGCGGCCTACATAATCTTTTAAAAGTTTATTGAAGTCTCTTTTAAAATTGGGAGAAGCTATTATCTTTAAATACTCTTGGCGGAGTTGTTCTACATTTGGGTAGAGCATTTCGGGAACAAACGCCCCGCCAAAATCGCCATAATAACCGTTTTTATCTACAAAATAGTTCATAGTACCGTGTTTTTAAATTCTTTTAATGTATCTGTATTTTTCATCCCCGGGTAATCCTCAAAACGGCTGTTAACATCTAAAGCATGACAGTATTTATACGCCGGGCTCTTTTTAAATTTAATTAAGTCGGGCACAGATGCCAAACCGATACCACCACTTAAAAAATAAGGTTTTTGTGAGGAATAAGCTTCTAAAAGTGTCCAATTAAAGACCACACCATTACCGCCTTTTTGGGGACCTTTGGTGTCGAATAAAAAATAATCAACAACTCTTTCATACGCGTCTAATACACTAAAATCAAACAGATTAGCTACCGAAAAAACTTTGATAACTTTTACACGCTTATTGTAAAACCGTTGGCAATATTCGGGGGATTCGTCGCCGTGTAACTGAATAACATCTAATTGGTAACGTTTTATTCTGTCGTTTACATAATCAATGGGTGCATCGACAAAAACACCGACTTTTTTAATGGTTTTGGGCAGAGACGGGATAATTCCGTTAAAATGACGTTTTGATTTCTCATAGAAAATAAAGCCGAGATAGTCGGGTTGTAAAGCCGCAACTTCTTGAATGTTTTCTCGGTATTTCATACCACATATTTTGAGTTTCATAGTCATTCTATTTTGTTAGAGATTCTTCCCCCGAATTCTCGGGGTCAGAATGACAATTCATTTATAAATTCTTTACAAGCCGTACCCGGATTATCGGTTTTCATAAAATTTTCGCCTATCAAAAAACCTTTAAAACCGTATTCTTTTAATCCCATAACAATTTTGGGATGGCTTATACCACTTTCTGACACTTTTATGCAACTGTTCGGGATGGCATCGGCTAGAGCCAAAGATTGTTCTAAATCGACTTTAAACGTTTTTAAATTACGGTTGTTGATACCGATTATTTTTTTGTTTAAATCAAATTTTTCTAACTCGGTTTTGGTGTGAACTTCATATAAAACCTCTAAGCCTAAATCGGATGCTAAAGAACCAAAATCTTTGAGCTGTTTTTTTGTTAAACAAGCCGCAATGAGCAAAATAACATCGGCGCCAATGGCTTTGGCTTCGATAATCTGAAAAGCATCTACTATAAAATCTTTCCGTAAAATGGGGACAGTTTTATTCACTTCACGGGCTTTAATCAGGTCTAAAATACTGCCGCCAAAAAAATGGGCATCGGTTAAAATGGATTGGGCGGCCACACCGGCAACCAGATAGTCTTGCGTTACTTGTGCCACATCCGCTTTAGCGTTAATCGCACCTTTTGAGGGCGATTGCCTTTTAAATTCGGCTATAATACCTGTTGAATGGGCTGCTGTTAAAGCCTCTTTTAACGAAATAGGTGTTCTTTTAAATTGTGGACTTTTAAGCAGACTTTCTAAACTGACTTCACGGCGCAATTTTGCCACTTCTTCTTTTTTATAGGCTGTAATTTTATCTAAAATCGTCATTTTAATATGTCTATTAATTTATTAAAACTTTTGAGGGCGCTCTGCGTCTCTAATGACGTTTTGGCTTGCTCTAAACCTTCTTCCAACGTACAATCTTTAACAATACTTATGGCCAAAGCCGCATTGGCACAAACCACATTTTTTTGGGCTGTTGTCGCTTTATTTTTTAACACATTCGTAAATATTTTAGCCGATTCAGCCACCGTTTTCCCGCCATAAATAGATTCCTGTGTTAAAGATTTTAAACCAAAATCTTTGGCCGATAACATGCGCTCCTCGCTACGACTTATCACTTTGGTAGTATCGGTTAAAGACAGTTCGTCATAACCGGCTAAATCGTGTAAAACAGCATAGTTTTTATCGGAATCCTGAAAGAAATAAGCGTATTTTCTGGCCAACTCAAGGTTAAAAACACCTACCATTTGGTTTTGCGGAAAAGACGGATTGACCATCGGTCCCAGCATATTAAAAAATGTTTTGACACCCAAAGCTTTTCTGATGGGGGCCACTTCTTTCATCGCCGGATGAAACAGCGGGGCGTGCAACACACAAATACCCGCTTTATCAATAGCTTGTTGTAATGTGCTTTGATTGTTGGTGAATTTAACCCCCAAATATTCTAATACGTTAGACGAGCCACAACTGGATGACACACCGTAATTACCGTGTTTGGCCACCTTAATACCGGCACCCGCCACTACAAAAGAGGTAAGTGTAGAAATATTAAAAGTATCTTTGCCGTCGCCACCCGTACCACATAAATCGATGGTGTTAAAATCTGATAAATTAATAGGTAAGCACAAATCCAATAAGGCTTGGCGGAAGCCTCCCAATTCGTTTACAGTGATACTTCTTGTCATATAAATGGTTAAAAAAGCGGTGATTTGATACGGGTTGTACTGCCCTTTTGAAATGTTTACCAAAACATCGTAAGCTTCTTGTTGACTGAGTGTTTCTTGATTTATTAAACGGTTTAGTATTTGTTTCATAGTTTTTATTTTTTCCCATCCTCAACCCCTGCCTGCGGTAGGCAGGAAGGAAGATGGGCTTTCTATCCAATTTTTTAAAATCTGTTTGCCTTGTGGCGTTAAAATAGACTCGGGATGGTATTGTACCCCGCGTATGTCTAAATTTTTGTGTTTAAGCGACATAATCTGTCCTTCTTCGTCAACGGCTGTTACCAACAAATCGGATGGCAATTCAGGCGAAACAATCCACGAATGGTAACGCCCTGCTTCTAAAGTTTTGGGAATATTTCTGTACAAAACATCATCCTTACTTACTATTTTAATAGTTGAGGCCATACCATGGTGCACCGTCTCTAAATTGATGAGTGACCCACCAAAAACCTCGGCAATGGCTTGCAAGCCCAAGCACACACCTAAAAAACTTTTTGTAGGGGCGTAGGTTTTGATGATACTTTTGAGCAAGCCCGCTTCATCGGGTAAACCGGGACCGGGCGACAATACTATTTTATCAAATGCTTCTACTTCTTCCAATTGTAATTTATCATTCCGTTTGACCTTAACTTCACAATTAAATTCTTCTAAATAATGAACCAAATTGTAGGTGAATGAATCGTAATTATCGATGACGAGTATTTTTTTCATAATTCTTCTGCTAAAGCGAGGGCTTTTTTAAGCGCTCTTAGTTTGTTATATATTTCTTGTAACTCATTTTCGGGATCTGATTTTGATACAATGCCGGCACCGGCTTGGTAATACAAACGATGATTTTTACTCAGAAAAGTGCGAATCATAATGGCGTGATTGTAATTGCCTTCAAAATCCATCAACCCGATGGCTCCGCCATAAAAAGAGCGATTGGTTTTTTCGTATTCCTCTATCAATTCCATAGCACGGTATTTGGGCGCCCCACTCAAAGTGCCTGCCGGAAATGTTTTGGCCATGACTTGCATGGTACTCACATCTTTGCGCATCTTCCCCACAACTTTAGACACCAAATGGATGACATGTGAGAAAAATTGAATCTCTTTATAAGTGGCTACTTTTACCTCTTTACAATTGATGCTCAAATCGTTTCGTGCCAAATCGACCAACATGACGTGTTCTTCGTTTTCTTTAGGGTCTTTTGCCAAACGTTTGGCCGTGGCCAAGTCGGTTTCATCGTTTCCGGTTCGTTTAAAAGTGCCCGCTATGGGATGAATTTCGGCCGTACCGTTTTTAACAACCAATTGGGCTTCGGGTGACGAGCCGAATATTTTAAAGTTGCCATAATCGAAATAAAACAAATACGGCGACGGATTTATAGAGCGCAAAGCACGGTACACATTAAATTCATCGCCTTTAAATCCCTGCGAAAAACGCCGCGACAAAACCAACTGAAACACATCGCCTCTAAAGCAGTGTTTTTTGGCTAATTTTACCTGTTCTTTAAAAGTGTCATCGCTTGTGTTACTTGTTTCATCGCGAGAACTTGTAAACTGATAGGCCGCAAAATTATGTGCCGTAATTAACTGAATTATTTGTGTGACATTAGATTCAGACTGGTAAGTATGGGCAAAAATATAGGCTTCGTTTTTAAAATGATTGATAACAATTATATTCTGATAAACAGCGTAATACAGGTCGGGTACGGCCAAGTCGCCCGCTTTTTTGCTGATTTTTAAATCTTCGAAATACTGTACGGCATCGTAAGCAGTATAGCCAAACACCCCATTATTTATAAACTTTAAATTATTTTTTTCTGTTTTAAATTTGTCTATAAATTTCTGAATGTGCGTGACAACGTCATAATTATCTGAAATAAGTGTGCTCTGTTGCGAATTATCGGGAAACTTTTCTTTTATCTCATTGTTTTCTATACTAATTGACGCAATGGGATTGCAACAGATATACGAATAACTGTTTTCGTGATTGTGATAATCAGAGCTTTCTAACAGTAGGCTGTTGGGATACACATCGCGCAGTTTTAAATACACCTGTACCGGTGTAATGGTATCTGAAACTATTTTTTTGTGAGTTGTTTTTAAGTTGTACATTTTTTTCTATTGTCATTGCGAGCCCCGGTTTATCGGGGTGTGGCAATCTCTTTTTATAAATTTAATCTTTCTTTTAAACAAAAAAAAAGGCTTGTCGTGATGACAAGCCTTTTTGTGTTTTATATATACCCATAGCTACCTCACGACCTTTGTTGTTCGTAAGTCCACCACCAAGTATTTACTGTTGTAAAATTCATTGTTTTGTTTGTTGGGACAAATGTAGAATTTATTTTGGATAATAAAAATGGAAATAGATTTTTTTTTGGAGAAATGGATTTTTTGAGATTTCTCGTCATCCCGCATTGTGGGATTCTGTCGAAATGACAATACTATTTTTATTTGATTTAAAATTCATTGATAATCTTAATACCGATGCCTTTAAAATTATCCATGTTAATCAGGGCTTCTATTCCTTGAGGTAAATTAAGTTTATCGCCAATAAGCTTTTCAGGATTTAACAGACCTTTTTCTATCATAGCTATCATATCTTGATACTTGTAAGCTTGTAAACCATGACTTCCTTTAATTTCTAATTCATTAGCTATTACTCTAGCCATAGGTACTTCTGGATTAGATTGATTGCCAAGCATCAAACCTACTTGAACATGCTTGCCTCGTTTTCTTAAATTCTCTATTGAGTTATGACACGTTATTTTGCTTCCTAAAGCGTCTAACGATACGTGTACCCCTCCTTTAGTCAGTTCTAAAACCTCTTCGACAACATTTTTAGATGTTCGTGCATTTACAACTTTTACAGCCCCTATTTGCTTTGCAAAATGTAATTTATCATCATCTATATCAATAGCTATTACCCTTGCCTCAAGAGCTTTTGCAATCATTATGGCCGCCATTCCAACACCACCGCAACCGTGTACAGCAACCCATTGTCCTGAAGTAACAGCTCCTTGAGTAACAATTGCTCTAAAGGACGTCGCAAAACGACAGCCTAAACTTGCCGCTACCTCAAAATTTAACACGTCTGGCAAAGCTACTAAATTGGTATCTGCATAATCTATTGCAACATATTCTGCAAACGAGCCCCAATGTGTAAAGCCAGGTTGAAATTGATAATCGCAAATGTGATGATTTCCCGAATGACACTGTTCACAATTTCCACACCCACAAACAAAGGGAAGTGTTACTCTATCATCTCTGTGCCACTTTTTTACATCTTTACCAACAGCTACTATAATTCCGGCTAACTCATGACCAGGTATATGAGGAAGGCTTATATCTTTATCGTGCCCCATCCATCCATGCCAATCACTACGGCATATACCCGTAGCCTTAACTTGAATAACCACGCCTGTATGGGTTGGTATGGGGTCATTGAATATTTCAATATTTAATGGTTTTTTAAATTTACGATATACGGCTGCCTTCATGTTGAGTAAAATAATTTTTAAGCGGCTCTAAAATTAGTGAAACTATTTTTAGAAATATCTAATAAATAATTATAGCAATATCCATACTTTAACTCTATAAGTACTTTGAGTTGTTTCTTATGTGTTATTCATATAACAGCTCAAAGCACCTGAAGGACACTTTGAAATTTGTGCTTGCAGTTCTTCAGTACTAGCTTTATCAATACTTAACCAAGGCTTTGCTTTAGGGTTATAAACTTTCGGTAAAATTTTTACACATAACGCCGCATGCATACATTTTGCGGGTTTCCAAACAATGGTTAACTCGCTATTGCTGTATTCTTTTACAATTTCTTTTTCCATAATTGTTATTTAATTTTTGATAAAGCTTCTTTAAGTAGCTTATTTAATTTTTCATCAACAATGAGTCCTCCTTTTACATTATCATAAAAACTGCCTATACTAAGTGTCGCAACAATTTCTGCCCCAAAATGAGGGAGTGTTTTTTGAGTAATTTGCAATGCCGAGGCAGCTCCCCCTTTCCCAGGAGACGTACTTAAAAGTACAATCTTTTTATCAACTAAATATTTTCTATTATTTCTAGACAACCAATCTATCACACTTTTAAAAAATGCCGAAATATTGCCGTTATGTTCTGAAACAGAAAAAATAAAAGCATCTGCCCCAGCTAATTTTTGATTTAGTTCTTTCACACCTTTTGGGATGCCTGTTTCTTCCTCAATATCTATACTGTACATCGGAATATTATAATCGGTTAATCGGATTACCTCCGAATTATTTATTTGAGAAGCCGCATAACTCACCAACTGATGGTTAATTGATTTCGAACTGTTGCTTCCGGCCATAGCTATTATTTTCATGTTTTTTATATTTTTATGAGATCTTTATTCCTTTCATTACTAATTCTTTCCATTTAGGATGTTCCTTTATATACATCGCTACGAAAGGACAAAGTGGAATTAAATGTAACTTTTTTTCTTTGATATCTTCCAAAACTTGTTTTACTAAAATAGAACCTATACCCTTTCCTTTGAGTTGAATTGGCACTTCTGTATGTGTTAAATAGATTTGTTTTTGGACTTTAATATATTCTATTTTAGCAAGCTGCCCACCAATACGAAACTCGTATTGCTTATAGGCTTCATTATCTATTAGCTTGTAATCCATATTTATTCTATTTAACAGTAAATCTCTTTTTTGACAATATATCTTGACAAGTTATTATTTAAAATTCCATAAGCGGTCATAATGTATGCTTATTTTGTTAGATAATTCTTTCAATTCGTTTATCAGGTATAAACCAAATAATTGCTACGATTATATAACACAAAATTGCCAACCAAGTATAGTAAAAAGATAAAGCTATTCCGGCTATATATATCGTTACTGAAAGCTTCCCTTTGAGGCCTTTTCCTATAGCTTTTCGCAAAGCAAAATTATCTTCATGATAGTTTAAAATTACACTTTGTAATAAAAAATATGCTAAGGCACTCATTAATAAAACTATGCCATAAAGTGTAACAGGTGCCTGAGCCTGATAGTTTTCTCCTATCCAAGCTGTTGTAAAAGGGATTAACGACAACCAAAAAAGCAGATGTAAATTTGCCCAAAGAATTTTTCCATTTACTTTTTCGGTTATTTGAAATAAATGATGGTGATTATTCCAGTATATACCTATGTAGATAAAACTAACAAGATAACTTAAAAAAATGGGTATTTTGGGGATAAGCGCGTGAAAATCTATTCCTTCAGGTATTTTTAGCTCTAATACCATTATCGTAATAATAATAGCAAGTACACCATCGCTAAAGGCCTCTAATCTTTTTGTTTTCATTTAGTCGTTTTATTAAATCATCATTGGGACTTCCATTAGTAAAACAAAACTTTCTTCGATTGATTTTAGATTGATTTTATTTGTATCCCAAACACCAAAGCCATCTCTTTTTTCTAATTTTTGTCCGTTGATTTCTACCTTACCCCCAATGATAAAAGCGTAAATGCCATTACCTTCTTTTTTAATTTTATAAGAATGTGATTTACCTGTTTCGAATTTACCCAAATTAAACCAAGCTTCTTGATATATCCAGACACCTTGGTCTTCTTTATTTGGTGATAATATCTGATAAAAAGCATTTTTAATTTCTATATCTCTTATAGAAATTTGATCGTACCGAGGTATTACATCTTTCTTATTTGGTAATACCCATATTTGAAGAAACTTTACGTCTTTGTCAAGGTTTTTATTATATTCGCTATGAAAAATTCCTGTGCCTGCACTCATTACTTGAATATCACCTTCTTTAATTACAGTTAAATTTCCCGTACTATCCTTGTGTTCTAAATCACCCTCAAGTGGTATAGAAATCACTTCCATATTATCATGCGGATGCGTTCCAAACCCCCCTCCTCTAGACACTCTGTCGTCATTCAATACTCTTAACGCACCAAAATGCATTCTCTCCGGATTGTAATAATTTGCAAAACTAAATGTATGATAAGTATCTAACCAACCATGGTTTGCATGACCTCTTGATTCTGCTTTATGTAATATACTGTTCATGGTCTCATTTTTTTTTGTGAAAGAACTAAATGTTACTTTACTTTTTGGTTTAGTACAAATATCTATAAATCCCTATTGTTACAAAATACAAAAATACGGGATAATCTTATGAAAATCCGACATTTATACAGAGTCCTTAAATTTTAAAGGTGAAATACCCGTACATTTTTTAAAAAAGGCACTAAAGTTAGCCGGTTCAGAAAAACCCAACTTATACCCTATTTCTTTACCAGATAGGTTTGTAAAATACAGCAATCTTTTGGCCGCTGTAATAATTCTACTTTGGATATGCTCTTTTGCCGTTTTTCCTGTTAAAGATTTTACAACTCGGTTTAAATGGTCTGGTGTAATATTTAGTTTATTTGCATAAGCGCGTGTATTATGCCAAATTGTATAATTTTTTTTAACCAAACTTTTAAAAGTTTTCAGCACAGTATTACCCGATTCAAAACTTTGAAAATCTAATTTAGAAACAGGACTAATATTATTGCAGTAAATAAGCATCAGTTTTAAAAGAGCACCTATTGTTTCTGACTTAAAAGCAATATCCGATTGGTTTACAAACCAAATCTCTTCTACATACTTATTTAGTTTTTTTAATCCGTCCTCGTTTAAAGAAAGCGGAGGTGTTTCTCCAAAATCATTAAATAAATTAAGGTCTTCAATAAAACACATAGGAATGTTGTTTTGCACTAAAAACTGATTTGAAAAAACAATAGAAAACCCAATAGATTTTTTGTATTCTATGACCTGATGTACTTGCCCCGGCCGGATAAAGAAAATCTGATTATCTGATAATAAATATGACTTAAAATCTATAAGGTGCTTTCCTTTTGCCTCGATTGTAAACAAAACAGTATAATAATTATGTCTGTGTGGTACATCTACTAAACCATTACGTTTTTCATAAATATTCTCCATTCTGGAAATTCCAAAACTTAGACTTTTATCATCCCTGTTTACCTGATTATATGTTTTTAACGGGTTCACTCCATATGACGTTAAACTTAGTATAGCTATTTGATATAAATAATTTGTTTAAAAGTAAGTAATTCTTTTCAATTGAATCAATCTTGGAAAACACATATAATATACCAAACCTATTACAAGCAAATTTTCATCGGTTTTATTGACGCGGCCAAATACGTTACACTCTTAAATATGAAAAGTAAAAATTGATACAATGGTATTAATAAAAAACCTAAGAAATAACTCCCGAGCCCAACAGTTCATCCTCTACATACCACGCCACAAATTGTCCTTCGGTTATGGCCGATTGCGCTTGGTTAAATTCTACGTACAAACCTTCGTCAAACTTGTACAAAATCGCTTCTTGCAGGGCTTGTCGGTAGCGTATTCTGGCGCTCACTTTTAAGGTTTCGCCCGGTTTTAAAGTCAAATCGGGACGTACCCAATGCAGTTCTGTGTTGCTTACAAATAATACTTTTCTAAACAAACCGCGGTGATTTTTACCTTCGCCGGTATAAATAGTATTGCTTTTAATATCTGTGGCTATTACAAACAAAGGTTCTACAGTACCCCCCACAGCCAATCCTTTGCGTTGTCCCACAGTAAAATAGAAGGCGCCTTGGTGCGTGCCTACTATTTTGCCGTCTTTGAGGCTATACGTATATTTTGCTGCCAAATATTTCAGTTCTTCTTGTTTAGAATCAAATTTGGGGATTGCTTTAGAATACGCGTCAAAATCTTTTGGGATTTGAACAATTTGTCCCTGCTTGGGTTTGAGTTGTTGTTGTAAAAATTCGGGCAATCTTACTTTCCCTATAAAACACAGACCTTGTGAATCTTTCTTTGCGGCTGTTACCAGATTTTGTGTGGCAGCAATTTTGCGCACTTCGGGTTTTAACATATCACCGATGGGAAAAAGGGCTTTGGCCAACTGCTCTTGCGAGAGTTGACATAAAAAATACGATTGGTCTTTATTAGTGTCACATCCGGCTAAAAGCCTGTATATAGGATGCCCGTCAACGGTAATTTCATCTTTTCTACAATAATGACCTGTGGCTACAAAATCGGCTCCTAAATCAAGGGCTATTTTTAAAAAGAGGTCGAATTTAATCTCGCGGTTACACAACACATCGGGATTGGGCGTACGTCCTATTTTGTATTCTGCAAACATATAATCGACTATGCGTTCTTTATATTCTGTACTCAAATCGACCACCTGAAAAGGAATTCCTAATTTTTCGGCTACCAACATGGCGTCATTACTGTCTTCTAACCACGGACATTCGTCTGAAATGGTTACAGAATCGTCATGCCAATTTTTCATAAACAAGCCTATAACCTCATAACCGGCTTCTTTTAAAAGATAAGCGGCTACACTGGAATCTACACCTCCCGAAAGACCGACAACAACACGTTTCATTTTTTATAATTAGGGTTGCAAATATACAAATACCTAATAAAAGTAAGACCGCTACGCCGATAGAATCAAGAACCTAGATAATGGAGACTCAACGATAGAACCTAGACGGTAAAAAGTGGATAATAGATTGAGCATCAGAATTACGATTTTAATATGTTCTTAAAAACTTAAAAGTCATTTTTATATTTTCCGATAAAGCTTTTTATGTCATACAAGCATAAATCAAAATTAAAATTCTAATTTTGTTCAATTAAATAATTTAGATGAAAGCTATCGAACAAAAATTAGCCGTTTTAGCAGAGAAATCGGCGGCTTTAGAGCCTAGTGAAGAAACACGAAATGCCCTCTTAAATACGCTACAACAGTACAGCAATAATTTTATAAATACTTTGGCAGATACGCCCGCCTATGTTGATAACACTAAAGTCGATACGGCTGTTCTAAAAATAGACAACGCAACTAAAACCCTTGATAGTTTACTGTCTATTTACAATGAGCAAGTAAACAATAATGGTATTAAACCTGCTTCGGGCGGCCATGTGGGCTACATTCCCGGAGGTGGCATTTTTACAGCCGCCTTGGGCGATTATTTGGCAGCTGTCTCTAATGAATATGCGGGTATTTACTATGGCTCTCCAGGTGCTGTTAGTATTGAAAACGAAGTGGTGAACTGGTTAAAAGAGTTATTTAATTTTCCTGAAACAGCTATTGGGAATTTAACTTCAGGAGGGTCAATAGCCAACCTCATAGCCTTGACCGCTGCACGCGACAAACATCACATCAAAGGCGATAAAATTGAAAAAAGCGTCGTGTATTTGAGTCCGCAGGTGCATCATTGTGTTTTAAAAGCTTTGCGCATCATCGGCTTAGAAGATATTATAGTCCACAAACTTATTTTAGACGACCATTACCGCATTGACACTCAAAAATTAGAACAACAAATAAAAGTCGATTTATCGCAAGGATTGCACCCCTTTTGTATTATTGCTTCGGCCGGCACTACAGATACCGGAGCTGTTGACCCTCTTGACACTTTGGGAGATCTCAGTAAGAAATACAACACATGGTTTCATATTGATGGGGCTTATGGTGGTTTTTTTATTCTGGTCGATTCTAAAAAACACCTTTTTAAAGGGATAGAAAAAGCCGACTCATTGGTAATAGACCCCCATAAAGGTTTGTTTTTACCTTACGGATTGGGAGCTGTTCTTATAAAAGACAAAGAAGCGGTGTTTAAATCACATCACTATTTTGCCAGCTATATGCAAGACGCTGTAACCAATGACGTAGTTAACCCGGCTGATGTATCGCCTGAACTCACCAAACATTTCAGAGGCTTACGTCTGTGGCTGCCGCTTAAACTCCACGGTATAGAACCTTTTGTGGCCTGTTTGGAAGAAAAATTGGTTTTAACCACTTATTTTAGAACCAAACTAATTGATTTAGGCTTTGAGGTGGGGCCACAACCCGACCTCTCTGTGAGTTATTTTTGGTATCCAACCGAAGACAGTTCTATTCAAAATAAATTTAACCAACTATTGATGGATAACATACACAAAGACGGCCGTGTATTTTTAAGCTCTACAGTTATTAAAGAGGTATTTGTTATACGTATGGCGCTTTTATCGTTTAGAACCAAAAAAGAAACCATAGACAAGGCTGTGCAGATGGTAAAAAGCAGTTTAGCTGAAACAAAAAAAGCTCTTAATTTTTAGTCTTTTCGGGTTTTAAAGCGGGCTCGTCGGTACTTATTAATTTACCGTTTTCGTAGTGTTTCCAAGTCCCTACACGTTTGTTGTCTTTATAAAGGCCTTTACTTTTTATTCTGCCATTTTTACGTTCGTAATAAGTGGCTGTTCCGTTGAGTTCTCCATCCTCGTAAGTCAAATCTTGATATAAAAAACCTCTGATAGAATAACGTTTGTAATTACCTTCTAATTTACCGTGTACGTAATGCGAAATTTCTGTTATTTTTCCGTTTTCATAATACACTTTAACCTCACCTTCTAAAATACCGTCTTTGTAAAACTCTTCAGACATTATTGTTCTGCCATTTTTATGAAAGAATACCCATTTTCCAATGCGTTTTCTTCCTTTCATAGTCCCCTTACTCACCAGCACACCTTCTGTTGTAAAAAAGGAGACCTCACATTTATCATCAGAAGTATTAAATATGCGAATAGCTATTGGTTTTTCGTCATTATTAATATCGTAATATTTAAAAGTCCCTATTTCTTTACCGTGGTTAAACTGGCCCGAATAGCGGAGTTTATTATTGAGTTTGTAATACTTTTTCCAAACCCCATGACGTTTACCATCTCTATCAAATTGATTAATAATGCCCTGTGCCCAAAAAACTTGGCTCGTAAAAATTAAAATAACAAGTATATTGATATGCTTTATCATTGCCCTATTCTTCTTTTTTATCTACATCGGGATTTAAAGTTCTAACCCAATCAATTAGCGTAGCTATTTGGTCAGACGTTAGTGCGGCATCTTTGTGAAACCACAAATAACTTTCGAGAGGCATTTCACCTTCTTCTAATTCTTCTTTTATTTCTTTTAATTTTTTATTTCTTCGCTTCAGCGAATAAGTTCCCCAAGCGTCAAAATTGAGTTCTTCTTTACCTTCTTCAACATGGTTAGCCAGTATCCAAGAAATGGGAGCTATATTGTTGTACCATGGATAAGCTGTGTTGTTTGAATGACAATTGTAACAAGATGTGGCGATAAGATCTTGCACATCTTGGGATGCTTGTTCTACCAAAAATATATTTGATTGTGATTTTGTTTCTTGTATATTTTTAGCGGGTCTGTAAATTTGAATGACAATCAACAGGATAATTAAATATTTGATTTTTAAATACTTTTTCATATGCTTTAAATTTTATAAACGTTTTAATTCTGTTAATTGTTGTTGGCTTACAAATAATAATTTGGCTTTGACCAATCGGGGGACTAATATCTGCCAATTTTTGTGGTTTTTAAATATCTTGGCAAAGATAGGCTTTGCCGCTTTATAATCGCCATTATTGGTTAGAGTTACGGCATACCAAAATGTCATCTCTACATTTTCCGGATTCAGCTTCTGGGCTTTCATATAATTGTCTTTAGCCAATTTAAAATCACCTTTCTCTACGGCTAAATCTCCCCGGTTCATAAATTCGTAAGCAGTATGAATATTTAGTAGTCTGTACAATTCTTTTATGGGATTATCGCTATCGTCAACACGTAAATTAACGAGGGTATCTTCCCATACATTGCCAGTACTTTTGGCTTTAACAACAATTAAAGCTGCTGCCTGTTTGCCCCGAATATCACCGCCTTCGGCTTGCGCCGCATCAAGTGCTGCCAGTAAACGCTTGGCTAGAGTACCTTTTGTTGTTTTAAAAGCTTTTGCCATAGCCGGCCAAACGGTTGGTTTTTCCATTAAATTGGCTTGAACCGAAAAATTTTTACCCATTTCTTGTCCGGCAAACTCAATACAATTTTTTCCCGTAAAGGCAAACACCTCACCTTGAGCGTTAAGCATAGCCACTTGCCGCACCTCTTTTCCTTCATCTAATGCCAATAAACTTGTGATAGCCATTTTGGGTGTTAAACCATTGGCCATTAAACTTAAACCACGAGGTCCAAATGACGGATTTATAAACGATTGTGTGGCTACTACTCCCACACCGGCTTCGGCCCAAGCCACCAAACGCCCCACAGCAAACCAATGCGATTGCACAGCCACACCCATATCGCCCGTAACAGAATCACGGGCTACAATAGAAAACGTATGGGCAAACGGATTTGATTTTATATACATTTGGGCATTGATTCCGGCTGTATTCAAAATACAAAAAACGGCAATTAACCCAATATGCTTTTTCATACACACAATTATTTGAAGCATTAAAAGTATAAATTCTTTTAATAACTTTGGCTTTCAAATTTATATTTCTCAGTACAATTTAATTTTTTGGATTATTTTATAAACACAAATGACCATCGCATATTTCTTGGTGAGCTCTTCCGAAAAATAAAGATAAAAAAACGGGTAAAGATTTTTTAATAAATCAGTTGGAAACTATTGCAAATATCCGTCGGGTTAACCGCCAAAAGTTGCCGGTGCAATTTTAGATAATCCTAACTTTTCTCTTTTTTACTTGACGTTATTTTTGATGTCGATAACAAAATATAGATTAAAGCGGCTTGGATTTTAGAGTTTGTTTGTCACAAAAATATTTATAATGAAAGTGACGCTTACAAGTCTAGAGGAAAAAAAGTGTTGCTATGACTAAACAAAAATAAATAAAGTCTTTTCGCTATTATTGCTTAATTTTGCATTTCTAAATAAAACTGATGTCTTTAAACTCACTAAACGCTATATCGCCAATCGACGGCCGCTACCGCTCTAAAGTCGTCGCATTAGCACCTTTTTTTTCTGAAGAAGCCCTTATAAAATACCGTGTGAAAATTGAAATTGAGTATTTTATCGCCTTATGCCGGATACCTTTACCCCAATTAAAAAAATTTAATTCGGATTATTTCGGAAAACTGAAACAGATTTATACAGCTTTTTCTACCGATGACGCCCAGCGGATAAAAGATATAGAAAAAGTAACCAATCACGATGTAAAAGCCGTAGAATATTTTATAAAAGAAAAATTTGATAATTTAGGTCTGTCTGATTATAAAGAATTCATCCACTTTGGCTTAACCTCACAAGACATCAACAATACCGCTGTACCGCTTTCCTTAAAAGAAGCCGTAGAGCATGTTTATTTAGATGAAGTTGATAAATTAATCGGCAAAATAAAGTCATTAGCACAAGAGTGGCAAGACATTCCTATGTTGGCTAAAACCCATGGACAACCCGCCTCACCCACCCGCTTGGGTAAAGAATTTGCTGTTTTTGCCGTGCGTGTGGAAGAGCAGTTAAAACTTTTAAAGCGCGTGCCTTTCGCCGCTAAATTTGGTGGCGCTACAGGCAATTTTAATGCGCATAAAGTGGCCTACCCTTCTATTGATTGGTATGCTTTTGGAAAAGACTTCGTAGAGAATACATTAGGATTACACTACTCATTTCCCACAACACAAATAGAACATTACGACTATCTGGCGGCTTTATTTGATGCTTTAAAACGCATTAACACCATTATCTTAGATTTAGACCGCGATATTTGGATGTATATTTCCATGGGCTACTTTAAACAAAAAATTAAAAAAGGTGAAGTGGGATCATCGGCTATGCCGCACAAGGTTAACCCTATTGATTTTGAAAATTCTGAAGGCAATATAGGCGTGGCCAATGCTTTATTTGAACACCTCTCTGCCAAACTCCCCGTATCTCGCTTGCAACGCGATTTAACCGATTCTACCGTACTGAGAAATGTGGGCGTCCCTCTAGGGCACACACTTATAAGCATCGCTTCAACACTTAAAGGATTGGATAAACTTATTATAAATAAAGAAACTATCGACAAAGATTTAGAAGCCAATTGGGCCGTAGTGGCCGAGGCCATTCAGACTATTTTACGTCGCGAAGGGTATCCCAATCCCTACGAAACACTTAAAGGCTTGACACGTACCAACACAAATGTAACAAAACAATCTATTGCCGATTTTATAGAAACTTTGACTATTTCTGAGACAATAAAAACTGAGTTGAAAGCCATAACACCTCAAAATTTTACCGGAATTTGATGCGCACTCTACTTACAGTATTACTTTTAACAGGAATAATCGGTTGTAAAAATACCGCATTAAAAGACCTTGATTATTACAAAACCGGCACTTTTAAGACCGTTTTAAGTGATAAAAATATCACCTCTACAGCTATCAGAAACGATTCTATTCAAATAGAAACTTACGAGGGTAAAAAAGATACTTTTTACATTAAATGGCAAAGTGATTTTGAGTATATCCTGACAAAAAAAAATCCGAAAACAGCTTTAGACAGCACACCTTTTCACGTAAAAATAACAAGCTTTAATGGCGCCAGTTATTCTTTTAAAGCCTTTTACCAAGATTCTAATTTTAAACAAAAAGGCGTGGCAACTAAAATAGATAATGATTGAGATTTTTACACATTCAGAAGCCTGGGTCGCCCTTTTAACCCTGACGTTTTTAGAAATTGTTTTAGGCTTAGACAATTTGGTGTTTATTTCTATTGCCGCCGGTAAACTACCCAAAGCCTTACAAAAAAAAGCCACTAATTTAGGTTTGGTTTTAGCCCTCATTTTGCGCATTGTTTTATTGTTAGGTATTTCGTATTTAATAGCCCTAAATACGCCCATAATTAATATTAACACTCCCTGGTTCACTTCTAATATTACAGGACAAAGTATTATTTTACTGGCCGGCGGTATTTTTTTACTCTTTAAAAGCACCCGCGAAATTCACCATAAAGTCGAAGGTGTTGCAGCACAAAAAACCGGCACAAAAAAAACCTATACGGTTAGTAAAGCCATTGTTCAAATAGCCCTTATAAACCTCGTCTTTTCTTTTGACTCAATTTTAACAGCCGTAGGAATGACCAATGGCGTAAGAGGGTCTTTAGAAATTATGATTATTTCAGTTTTACTGTCCATGCTTATTATGATGCTCTTTGCAACACCTGTAGGGAAATTTGTCAACAACCATCCAACAGTCCAAATGTTGGCTTTATCTTTTTTAATCCTCATTGGGTTTATGTTAGTTGTAGAGGCCGCACATCTTTCGCACACTGTTATTTTTAAGCAAACTATTGGGGCTATTCCAAAAGGCTATCTGTACTTTGCCATTGCTTTTTCATTGGGTGTAGAAGCCCTCAATATGAAGATGCGCAAGTCTCAAAAAGATTATTAAAAACTCTTTATCGTTATTGATGTAACTTTGGTTACTTTGGTTTGTACTTTAAGTTACACGCTTAACCATGTGTCCTTCCTAGTTTTGCCCCTTATTTAAATTAAACACGATTTAAAAATGAGGACAATACCTAAAAACAATTTGATAGTATCTTTACTAGTGCTTACCGTTTCTTTTGCAACAGCACAAGAACGCGTAATAATTGGCTTACAAGATGCCATTAACAAGGCACAAATAAAAAACACCCAAATAAAAATAGCCGAACAGAATAAAGCTATAAGCAAAGCACAATATCAACAATCTACAGCGGTATTTTTACCCAGCATTACGGTAAACAATTCGGTTATGACAACTAATAATCCGCTTAACACATTTGGTTTCAAATTATTACAACAAACAACTACAGCGGCCGATTTTAATCCGACCCTACTAAACAATCCCGAGGCGGTTACCAATTTTAGTACGCAAATTCAGTTACAACAACCCCTTGTCAATATTGACGGATTCTACCAACGCAAAGCGGCAAAACTGGCTAAAACAGCTACAGAGTACAGTCTTAATAGAACCAAAGACGGTATAAAGTTGCAGGTTCAAAGTGCCTATTTAAAATTACAACTATCATATAAGGCACTTGAAGTTGTTAAACAAGCTCTAAAAACAGCCCAAGCCAATCACAAATACGTGAGTGATTTATACAAACAAGGACTCGCGCAGAAGTCTGATGTATTAAATATGGAAGTATATGTAGCCTCGGTTAAAAACCAATTACAAAAAACAAAAAGTATGCTGCAAAATACCTCAGACCAATTGGCTTATATTTTGGGAGATGCGACTAAAAATAAGCTTTATATGCCTAAAGATTCATTAAGCTTACTACAAAATGTATTAGACAATAAACAGTCTTTAGACACAAAACGTGCCGATATTTTAGCCTATAAATCACAAATAGAAGCGCAAAAGCAACTGCTAAAAGCTTCGCAATCAAAATTTTTACCCCGTGCCAATGCTTTTGCAAATTACGAGTGGAATACCGCCGATATTCTTGGTTTTAAAGCCAATAACTATTTGGTTGGTTTACAATTAAGTTGGTCTGTTTTTAGTGGTGGCAAACACCTCAATAAAATAAAACAAGAAAAAGCGACGCTTACAAAAGCAAAGTTGGGCTATAAAGATTACGTTGCGAAAACACAATTAGACTTTAATAAAACAAAACGTCAATTGGCCGACGCCTTTGCCAATTTACAGCGTACAAAATTAGCCGTAAGTCAAAGTGCCGAGGTTTTAAAAATAACGACAAATCGCTTCAAACAAGGTCTTGAAAAAACAACCGATTTGCGCAATGCCCAAACCCAATATCAAAATAAACAACTCGAATATTATCAGGCCATACTG
Organism: uncultured Flavobacteriaceae bacterium; assembly: GCA_964564475.1. Classification (GTDB taxonomy): domain Bacteria; phylum Bacteroidota; class Bacteroidia; order Flavobacteriales; family Flavobacteriaceae; genus CG1-02-35-72. Next base: position 24,159 of record CAZMBM010000007.1, read on the forward strand.
GGCTATAATTTAACCTACAACTATTTAAAATTTCTACAACACTAAAATATAACAACTATGAAATCAGCACTTAAAAAAATAAGTTTAGTAACACTTCTAATCTCCTTTTTAATGATAGGGTGTCAAGATTCTAAACCCGAAATCAAAGAACAGACTGTTAAAGTTACTACGACTCATGTTAAACCTTTAAATTCAAACCTTTTGTTCAGTACCAGTGGTACTATAGAGGCTACTAAAAGTGCACGCATTAGCACCCGGATAATGGGATATGTTTACAAGGTAAACGTTAAAAATGGCGATAAAGTTAAAAAAGGTGATTTGCTTTTAAGCCTTAACAGTGCCGATATAAAAGCCAAAAAAGGCCAAGCAAACGCCCAAATAGTAAAGGCCAAAAGTTATTATAAAAATGCTAAAAAAGACTACGAACGCTTTACCCAATTGTTTAAAGAAAACAGTGCCTCGCAAAAAGAGCTGGACAATATCACGACTAACTATGAACAAGCCAAAGCCGGTTTAGAAGCTGCTTTACAAATGCAAAAAGAAGTTGAAGCCAATTTGGCTTATGCCGATATTAAAGCACCTTTTGACGGGATAATTACCGGAAAATTTATCGATAAGGGTGATTTAGCGCATCCCGGAACGCCTTTACTCAGTCTGGAAAACACTTCAAATTATTTGGTAAAAACTTATGTTAACGAAAATCAGATTGACAAAATACACCGTGGTGATGCTGTTAACTTAAAAATTAAGGCGACCAATCAGGTTTTAGAAGGTATTATTTCAGAAATCAGTATCTCTTCTAAAAATTCAGGAGGCTTGTATCAAGTAAAAGTTAATATCAAAGACCCTAAAAACATTTTCTCGGGTATGTTTGTCTCTGTAGATTTTACAGGCGCAACAAATAATGATACAAGTATCACAATACCCAAAAAAGCTTTGGTTTACAAAGGTCAATTAACCGGTGTTTACACTGTTAGTATGCAAAATACGGCTATTCTGAGGTGGTTACGATTGGGGAAAACCTATGGCAACAGCATTGAAGTACTAAGCGGTTTAAACAAAAACGAAAGTATCATAACACACGCCGATGGTAAATTATTTAACGGCGCCAACATCACTTTAAAATAAACATTATGAATAAAGGAATTTCAGGAAAAATAGCTCAAGCTTTTTTAGAGTCAAAACTCACAATTTTGCTCATGGTGGCTTTTATGCTGTTGGGTATTTTTAGTTCATACCTCATTCCGCGTGAAGAAGAGCCTCAAATAGACATCCCTTTAGCCGATATTTTTGTACGCTATCCGGGTGCTAATCCAAAAGAAATAGAAACAAAAGTGGCCGCACCATTAGAACGTATTATTTCTAATTTACCGGGTGTAGAATACGTGTACTCTACATCAATGGATGGCCAAGCGATGGTTATTGTACAATTTTACGTAAAAGAAGACATAGAACGCTCATTTATACAACTGTACAACGAAATTATAAAACATATGGACGAAATGCCTCAAGGCGTTTCTATGCCTCTTATAAAAACCCGTGCCGTTGACGATGTCCCTATGCAATCGCTTACATTTTGGAGTGATAAGTATTCGGATTTTGAACTCAAACAACTTACCGAAGAAGTTAACAAGTCTTTAAAAAGTATTAAAGGTATTGCCAGCACCAAAATAATTGGCGGGAGAAGCAGAGACATAACTGTTGTTTTAGATAAAGATAAAATGGCTCAGAACCATGTTGATATTTTAGGCATATCACAAAAAATACAAGCCAGTAATAAACAGTCAAATGCCGGTTTTATGAATAAAAATGATACCGAAATACGCGTTAAAACCGGTAAATTTTTGAGCACTGTTTCTGATGTTGAAAATCTTATTATAGGTATTTACCAAAATAAGCCTGTTTATTTAAAACAAGTAGCCTCTGTAAAAGATGGCCCTGAAGTTGCCGGCGAGTACGTATCTTTTGGTTATGGCAAAGCCCTTAAATTAGACAGCACCTACAAATCAGAATATCCGGCGGTAACTTTGTCTATTGCCAAACAAAAAGGAGCCGATGCTATGCACTTAGCGAAAAAGGTTAACCAAAAAATAGCACAATTAAAACAAAGTTTAATTCCGAGTGATGTCCACGTAACCGTTACCCGAAATTATGGTAAAACGGCTTCAGAAAAAGTATCTGAACTGCTTTTACACCTTATGATGGCTATTGTTGCTGTTACTGTTTTAGTACTTTTAGCCATGGGCTGGCGCGGGGCTTTGGTAGTCTTTCTATCTATACCTATAACATTTGCGCTGACTCTGTTTAGCTATTATTTTATGGATTATACACTTAACCGTATCACACTTTTTGCACTGGTTTTTGTAACGGGTATTGTGGTTGACGATTCCATTATAATTGCCGAAAACATGCACCGACACTTTAAAACACGTCGATTGCCCTTTAAACAAGCTGCCATTTATGCCATTAACGAAGTGGGTAACCCAACTATTTTAGCCACCTTTACGGTAATTGCCTCTATTTTACCTATGGCTTTTGTAACCGGTTTGATGGGCCCTTATATGAGTCCTATGCCAATTGGCGCCTCTATTGCTATGCTATTTTCGCTGTTTATTGCCTTAACCGTTACCCCGTATTTAGGATTTAAATTTTTACAAGAAAAAGACAAACGTAAAAATGACACGCCAAAAACGCCTGTAAAATTAGAGGATTCTAAAATTTACAAACTTTACGTAAAGTTAATCAACCCTTTAATAGACAACAAAAGGATCCGTTTTGCCTTTTTCGGAATCAACATTCTTCTTTTATTGGCAAGTATCGGCCTCTTTTATACCAAACACGTGGCGGTAAAAATGTTGCCGTTTGATAATAAAAATGAGTTTCAAATTGTCATAGATATGCCCGAGGGCACAACTCTAGAACGCACAGCTGTTGTTACAAGAGAAATTGCACAATACGTATCCAGCAATCCTTTGGTAACAAACTACCAATCATATGTGGGTACGGCATCGCCTATTACTTTTAATGGTTTGGTGCGTCATTACGACCTCAGACGCGGATCTAATGTGGCCGATATTTATATTAACCTTGTCGGCAAAGGTGAACGTTCTAAACAAAGTCATCAAATAGTTAAAGAGCTTAGGCCACAACTCAAAAATATTGCCAAACGGTTTAACGCCAATATAAAAGTTGTTGAAGTCCCACCGGGACCTCCCGTTTTATCGACCATTGTGGCCGAAATTTACGGCCCCGATTATAAAACACAAATAAATATAGCACAACAAATTAAAACACTTCTTTCCGGTACACCCAACGTGGTTGATGTGGATTGGATGGTAGAAGCTGCCCAACAAAAATACGATGTGGTTATAGATAAGGAAAAGGCTATGTTAAACGGCGTGGCGCCTCAGCAAATAGTGGCTACTTTACAATTGGCGCTATCGAACAGACCTATAAGTAAATTATACGATGACGCTTCGAGCAAACAAGTGGGTATTCTATTACAGTTAGCCGATAACCAAAAGACAAGTATTAACGACATCTTAAATCTAAATGTTATATCGCAACAAAACAAAGCCGTACCGCTAAATAGCTTGGTAAAAGTGGTTAAAAAAGATGTTCCCAAGAATATTTACAGAAAAAACCAACAACGTGTTGTCTATATAACGGCAGATATGGCCGGTGCCTTAGAAAGCCCCATTTATGCCATTTTAGATATGTCAAAAAAGCTCGAAAACATAAAATTACCTAAAGGCTATACTTTAAGTGAGCGTTATAACGGTCAGCCCGATAACGAAAACGATTACACCCTTAAATGGGATGGAGAATGGCAGATAACTTACGAAGTTTTTAGAGATTTAGGAAGTGCCTTTGCCGTCGTTATTATTGTTATTTACATGCTTTTAGTGGGTTGGTTTCAAAGCTTTAGAGCACCTGTTGTTATGATGATTGCCATTCCCTTATCCTTAACGGGAATTGTGTTCGGACACCTGTTTTTAGGGGCTTATTTTACGGCAACATCTATGATTGGACTTATTGCTTTGGCAGGTATTATGGTTAGGAATTCGGTTTTGCTAATCGATTTTATAGACCTGCGCCTCAAAGATGGTATTCCGCTAAGACAAGCGGTTATAGAAGCGGGAGCCGTAAGAACAACACCTATTTTGTTAACGGCCGGCGCTGTGGCTATTGGAGCTGTTGTTATGCTGTTTGATCCTATTTTTCAAGGCCTGGCCATATCTTTAATTGGCGGTACCATATTCTCAACTTTTTTAACATTGTTGATGATTCCGCTTATTTATTATTATAACGAAAAACACAAATATTCTAAATAATTAACTATGAAATTTCTAATTGTAACAAGCGTCAAGCAACATGAAAAAGAAGTTTTACGGCTTTTTAAAAAAACCGAAATCACCTCTTTTAGCAACACCGACATAAACGGATTTAAATCGAGTTCTGTAGATAACCTTATAGACAACTGGTTTTCAAATTCGTCTGACAAAGTAGCCTCTACGCTTTTCTTTACTTTCACCAATAAAGAGAAAATAGACAGCTTACTCGAAGAGATTAAAGTATTTAACAGCAACACAGAACTCATAAACCCTATTAGAGCCATCGTTTTAGATGTCTTAAAATCTATTTAAAAATAAAATATTATGAAAGAACGTATGATACGCGCCATTGCAGGCCTATTTATTATTGCCAGTTTATTATTAGCTATTTACATAAACATTAATTGGTTGTGGTTTACAGCTTTTGTAGGTGTAAACCTCTTCCAATCGGCTCTTACAAAATGGTGTTTGATGGAGAAAATATTGGGGTTTTTTGGTATAGACTAATTTGTTTTTAAGAATACTTTAAAACAGTCGTTTTTTTTCACTGCCGATATTGTGTTACATTTGCATTCGGTTCACTATGAAAAAAACATTTAAGCAACAGTTTTGGGCATGGGTTTTGTTAATAAGCCTTGTCTATCCTATTGCTGTAAATTTTGCACACAGTTTTTCTAAACACAAGCTAAACCATGTAACGGCTTTAGCCCAAATTAGTACAGCAAGTGATATAAGTTGTGCTGTTTTTCACTATATTCACAATTATAATACCCCTCTTAACACTGATACATTTACGCTAAGAACTCCCGCGGAAGAAATTTCTCAAGCCACATTTTTCTCGTTTGGCGTTAAAACATTTAGCTTTTTTTCTAAAAATCTCAGGGCACCTCCTGTTTGTTAGTTTGTACACCTCTTCATTTTAATAAGAACACATTCTAACATATCATTTTTATGAAAAAACAGTTTTTCTATACTTTTATAGTCTTTACGTCTATAATTAATGCCCAGTCTGATTTGTCAGGCACCATAACAGATGCTACAAATAAATCGCCCTTATTTGGCGTAAACATTTATATTACCCATTTACAGCGTGGTACAACTAGCGATGCGACAGGAAAATACCTGCTGAAAAACATTCCTCAAGGAACTTTTAACGTCACTTTTGAATACATTGGCTACCAAACCGTAATTAAAACCATTCGCTTTGAAAACAAATCGACAATATTAAATCTCATGTTAAAACCTTCTGTTTTAGAGATGGATGAGATTATCATTTCCACACCTTTTAATAAGATTCAGTCAGAAAACGTGGTAAAAGTCACTCACAAAAAGGTTAAAAAGTTACTACAATCAGGTAGCGTAACACTTATTGACGGTCTGACAAATATACCGGGTGTATCGCAACTATCCTCGGGTACAGGTATTGGTAAACCCGTTATTCGCGGTTTGAGTGGTAACCGTGTTTTAGTTTATGCACAAGGCGTCCGTTTAGAAAATCAGCAATTTGGCAATGATCACAGTTTGGGTATAAATGAAGCCGGTGTAGGAAGTGTAGAAATCATAAAAGGACCTGCCTCACTACTCTATGGATCCGATGCTTTAGGAGGTGTTATTTACCTCAATCCCGAGCACTTTAATCGGGCAGGTGAAACCAGTTTTAATATAGAAGAAAAATACTTTGTCAATACACAGGGTACTAATATATCAGGTGTTTTTAAAACGTCTTCAGATCACTTTCAATTTTTATGGCGTAATACTTTAAACACACATATTGATTACCAATTACCCAATAATTCACGCGTTACTAATTCACGTTATCGCGAATACGACATTAAAACAGGCTTGGCATATCACAACGATTTTATTACAAGCACTCTACGTTACAATTACAATAATTTTCTAACAGGAATAATAGAAGATATTAGTGTTCAATCTACAAATAGAAACCCTAGTTTTCCTAAACAAAGAGTCGAAAATCATATCTTAAGTTTAAAAAATAAATTCTTTTTTAATGATTTTAAAGTAGATGTTAACCTTGGGTATATATTCAATAACCGAAATGAATTTGAATTGAATGTCAATCCCAATTTAAGTTTCCAACTTAAAACTTTTGATTATGACTTTAAAATCTATTTGCCAAAAACACACAAAATTGAAACCATTATAGGATTGCAAGGCATGCATCAGACCAATACCAATAAAGCAAAAGATTTTTTAATTCCGAATGCTACTACAAATGATATGGGTATTTTAGTTACCTCAAATTATGCGTGGAAAGAGCAGGCCTTACAAGGCGGTATCCGATTTGACAATAGGCGTATTGTTACACAGGCATATCTTCCTACAACAAATTTACGTCATATTGAATCTATTGATAAAAACTATACGAGTTTTAATGCTTCATTAGGATATAAAACTACTCTCGAAAGTAACATTACAGCACGCTTTAATTTAGCGACGGGTTTTAGAGCACCCAACTTAGCAGAACTGACATCAAATGGTATTCACGAAGGTACCAACAGATTTGAAATTGGTAATCCCGAATTAAATACTGAACACAATTTTCAAACCGATATAGATTTATCTTACAGAAATAAACACATTGAATTTTTTATAAATATATTTTACAACAACATCAACAACTATATCTTTATATCACCAACAGGCGGGCAACGCGAAGCTACTGACGTATATGTGTACAATCAGAAAAATGCGTATTTATATGGTGGTGAAATCGGTTTTCACCTGCACCCCCACCCTTTAGATTGGTTTCATTTAGAAAGTTCATTCGAAACAGTGACAGGAAAAGAAAAAAACGGAAATTATATTCCGCTTGTACCGGCAAATAGTTTTAAAAACAATTTACGTGCCGAGTTTGAGACTAATAATTGGTTAAAGAATGGCTATGCCAGCCTGAATATCAATACAACTTTAGCGCAAAACAAACCCAGTGCTTTTGAGACTAGAAGTTCTGCTTATACTTTGGTGAATTTCAGCTTAGGTGGCGATGTCACTCTAAATAACACCAAATATAATGTATCTATTTCTGCGACTAATTTATTTGATGTGACTTATATTCCATTTACCTCGTTTTTAAAAACTTTAAATATTCCGGAAATAGGTAGAAATATTGTGATGTCGGTTAATTTTGCTATTTAAAAGTTTCGGTTTTTTTGTATATAAATTCTAAAACAAAACAAACCACAATAATCCCTGCCGAAATTAATATTCCTACTTTATTGGTAGCGTATTGTTGTACTATTAAAGTAGCGAGTGCAATAAGACAAAAAGAAAAACCCAAAATGGGTATTATTTTAATCCCATTAATATTTTTAGCCAACTTAAAACCCACATAATTAACCATTGCAAAAATCAGCAAAAAGCCTATACTCCCCGCAATTGAGATGCTTTCTAGCTTTAAAGTATTTACCAATATTAAGGTCGCCACAGATGTAATAAGTAAACCTACGGGTTGATTCCACAGTTTACTTGTAAACTCATGTGGCAATTCGTCATCTTCGGCTATTTCATAACTCACTCTGCTACCGCCATAAATTGACGCATTAATAGCCGAAAAAGTCGAAATAAGTGCTGCTATGGTAATAATGGTAAAGCCTATTTTACCCAACATCGGTTTGGCCGCTTCGGCTAAAACGTAATCTTGTGCTGTTGCAATTTTACTAAAAGGTAATGAGCCAACGGTAATACCGGCAATAACAATATAAAGTAGTATCACAAATATCACAGAATAATAGTAAGCTTTTGGTATGTTCTTTTTAGGGTTTATAATATCTGGTGAGGCGTTGGCTATAAGTTCAAAGCCTTCGTAAGCTACAAAAATAACCATGCCGGCTGTTACTATTTTAACAGGCGACTCCCAATTCTGAACAGAAAGTTGACTGACATAGTCATTCCCTATAAGGCCATAAAAACCAATTGCTACAAAAGACAAAAGGATGAGTAATTTTATAACCACAGCATAGGCTTCAATTTTCCCGACAACCTTTATACTGTAATAGTTTATAACCGAAGCAAAAACTACAATAGCACTTTCGTAAATATGTACATCTATTAACTTACTGTTTGTGAGTTTGAATAAATTGCTGGCATACGAGCCAAAAGCCGAAGCATATAAAGCTAACATAATAACATAGCTCACCCACAACAAATTATTAATGCTGCCACTCAATATATTTTTCCCAAATCCTTGATTGATAAATTTTACTGTGCCACCCCTGTCGGGATAAGCCAATGACAATTTCACATAACTATACGCTGTTATTAAGGCAATAATACCGGCAATTAAAAAAGAAATAGGGGTTCCTCCTTTGCCTAGAGAAACTGCCAAACCCAGAACGGCAAATATGCCACCTCCTACCATACCGCCAATTCCTATAGAAATGGCTTCTTTTAATCCTATTTTTTTATTTGCCATTTAAAAAAGCTGTTCAATATGTTCAATAACCTCGTCAGCAATTGCTAAACACGAAGTGGCTGCCGGCGACGGGGCATTGAGAACATGAATATTGCCTTGGTGTTTTTCTATTTTAAAATCGTCTATTAAACTACCATCTGATGCCAATGCTTGGGCACGTACACCCGATCTACACGGTATGACATCATCCATTTCGAGTTGAGGCATCATTTTGCGCAAGGCTTTTACAAATAAACGTTTAGAAAAAGCCCGTTTGTATTCGTCCAGTCCTTTACGCCAATGTTTGGCAAAAAGTTTCCACGTTCCTTTATACGTCAAAGCTTCCCAAGAATCTCTAAAGTTAAAACTGGTGCGTGAATAACCCTCTCGTTTAAAGCTAAACACCGCATTGGGACCACACTCAACACCCCCTTGAATCATACGTGTAAAATGAACGCCGAGAAACGGAAAATTGATATCGGGAACCGGATACACCAAGTTGTTTATTTTGTGTTGTGCTTCGGGTGTCAATTCATAATAATCACCCCTAAAACCCACAATTTGCATATTGGTTTTTACCTTATCGGATTTGGCTGTACGGTCAGCTTGCAATCCGGTACAAAAAATAACCTGTTTTGCATTAAAAACACCTTGTGATGTCGCTAGTGATTTAAAGCCGTTAACAGGACTTACTTTATTTACTTTACAATTGGTGATGAGTTTGCTCTCAGGGTTTAACTGTTCTATCAATTCTACAAACTTCTGCCCCACAGCCACATAATCAATAATACCCGCACTGGGCACAAAAATAGCTTTAACACCTGCGATAAAAGGCTCTTTTTCTTTTATTTCTGCAGGCGTCAAATAACAAATATCGGGTGTTTTATTTTTGAGGCCTTTTTTATAGATACTCTCTAGAACCGGAATTTCAGATTCATTTGCCGCGACAATTATCTTACCACAAGCCTCGTAAGGGATTTTGTATTTCTTGGCAAATTTTACCAGTTGTTCGCGTCCTTTTCTACAATTTTTGGCTTTGTAAGAGCCCGGCGTGTAGTAGATGCCCGAATGAATGACGCCCGAATTACGTCCCGTTTGGTGTTTGCCAATTGTGCTTTCTTTTTCAAAAATCACAACCGATTTTTCCGGATACTTAAGCTGCAATTTATAAGCTGTCGCCAGACCTATAATACCTCCGCCTACAATGGCAAAATCGAAAGTGTTTTGTGAATTCATTTTAGCAGTTATAACGGTTTATAAAAATAGTGAAATATCAAATACCCTGCTAATAAAACACCGTATTTATCTTACATATTTGGTTTTTTTCATAGTACTTAATACCACCAAACCCAAAATAAAAAAGACACCCATAGCCAAAACCGAGTTTCGCATAGTGCCCGTTACAGCAAGAATAGCGCCGTAAATCCACGTACCAAAAACAATGGCTATTTTTTCGGTTACATCGTAAAAGCTAAAAAACGTGGCGTGGTCTTCGGTGTCTTCGGGTAATAATTTAGAATAGGTAGAGCG
>CAZMBM010000008.1:0-16106 GCA_964564475.1 uncultured Flavobacteriaceae bacterium
ATACAAAAAAGTTTAGAAGCGTCTTTTGACGACAAGGCCAAAATAAAAGGTTTTAAACGTGGTCTTATTCCTTTTCTAGGATATTTAATTCATCATGAAGCACATCACAGAGGCGGTATATTACAAATCTTAAAGCACAAAAAAAGTATCCCGGCCCAATTAAAATACGGCCTTTGGGAATGGAATAAAATTTAGTAACTTAATATCATACAACTCTTTACATTGAGTATGAAATTATTCTTTTTTTAATATTATAACATTTATATTAATACTTATTTATTAATTTTGTGATAAATATCACCTAAAGTAGTTGTAACAAAGTTTATTTTTACAGTATCAAAATTAATTAGTTATGAAAATAAATAAAAATATCGCCGTGAGCGATACCGGTTTTTTGTTTAATCCTTCAACAGGCGATTCTTATTCTGTAAACCCGGTAGGTCTTGAAATGTTAAGACTCATGAAAGAAGAAAAAGAAGACAGCCTTATCGTAGATTACATACAAAATAACTATCTCATAGCCCGAGATACAGTTGAAAAAGACCTCTACGATTTTAAAAATATGTTGGAAAGCTATAAACTCATCCAATAATTATGAGCAAACCAAAATACACTATTGCAGTTACCGGTTTAAATGCTATTGATAGCCCCGGACCGGGTATTGCCGTTATACGCGCTTTAAAAGAAGCTCAGAGTTTTGACGTGCGTATTATCGGACTTTCTTACGAAACTTTGGAACCGGGTATTTATATGCATAACCTTGTAGATAAATCCTATCAAATACCCTACCCTACAGCCGGACAAAAGATTTTATTAGAACGCCTACAATATATAAATTCTATAGAAAATCTCGATTTCCTCTTTCCAAATTTTGATGCCGAATTGTTTAATTTTATCAAAATGCAAGACCAATTTGATACAGAATTAGGTATTAAAATGGTACTTCCGTCAATTGAACAATTTGAGGCCAGACACAAAGTTAATCTTTATGAATACGGACAAAAACACAATATTGATGTCCCTTTTGCCAAGACAATTTTTAGCACCGTAGAAATCCCTAAAATTATTGAAGAGATAGGTTTTCCTATGGTGATAAAAGGTAAATTTTATGATGCTAAAGTGGCTTATAGCAATGATCAAGCCATGCAAAATTTCAATAAAATTAGTGCCAAATGGGGATTGCCTGTAATTGTCCAAAAATTTGTGCAAGGATCCGAAGTCAACGTGTGTGGTATAGGAGACGGCTCCGGTACGCTTTTAGGAGCAGTTCCTATGCGTAAACTTTATATTACAGACAAAGGCAAAGCGTGGGCCGGCGTGACAATTGACGACAAAAAATTACTTGATGTTACCAAAAAATTGGTAAAAGCCACCAAATGGAAAGGCCCATTTGAGTTAGAAATAATGAAAACCGAAGAAGACGAATATTTCTTAATCGAAATCAACCCCAGATTCCCCGCTTGGTGTTATTTAACAGTGGGCGCCGGTCAAAACCAAGTAGAATCATTGGTAAATATGGTAATGGGTAACACAGTAAGCCCTTTTAAATCTTACGATGTAGGTAAAATGTTTATTCGTTACTCTAACGATATGATAATTAACATGTCTGAATTTGAACAGATATCTACATCGGGAGAATTGTAATCTTAAAATAAAAAAATATTTAATTAAAGAACAAAATAAAATGGGAAAGAAAACATACGAAAGACCGATTATTAAACCCTTAAACAAAGGATTTATGAACAAGTTTGGCACCAGAACAGAATATGCTCCCGTAACGCATATTGATGGTGTTTCTGTAAAAAGCTTAGTAGAAAAATATGGTTCACCAGTCTTTGTTTTATCCGAAAGGAAAATAAGAGAAAATTATAAAGCCGCTAAAAGAGCCTTTGAAACGCGCTATCCTAAAGTGCAATTTGCTTGGTCATATAAAACAAACTATTTAAATGCCGTTTGTAGAACCTTTCATCAAGAAGGCTCTTGGGCCGAAGTTGTGTCGCGTTTTGAATACGAAAAAGCTCTTAAAAATGGCGTACCGGGTGATAAAATTTTATTTAATGGCCCCGATAAAACAGACGACGACTTAAAAACCGCCATAAAAAATGACTCACCAATTCACATAGACCATCTAGATGAATTGTACCGACTTATAGAAATTTCGAGTACTTTAAAACAAAAACCTAGAGTGGCTATTAGGGTAAATATGGATACGGGTGTGTACCCTATGTGGGACAGATTCGGTTTTAATTACGAAAACGGTCAGGCGTGGGATGCCATAAACAAGATAATGGCCTCTGGTAAATTAAACCTCGTTGGTTTACATTGTCATATTGGTACTTATATGCTTACACCCAGTGCTTACGGCGTAGCCGCCAGCAAATTGTCAGAATTGGCTTTAAACATTAAACGTCAACACAATATAGAAATAACCTATTTAGATTTAGGGGGTGGATTCTGTTCTAAAAACACCTTAAAGGGTGCTTATTATACCGGTGCTGATGCTGTTCCCGAAATTTATGAGTATGCCGAAGTTATTTCAACGGCACTTTTAAATGCCGGATTTAAAACCGATGAATTACCTTATCTATACCTCGAAACAGGCCGTGCTTTGGTTGACGATGCGGGTTACTTATTGGGAGGCGTTATTTCTAACAAACGTCTATCTGACGGCAGAAGAGCTACCATCATGGATTTCGGTGTCAACATTATGTTCACCTCTTTTTGGTACGACCATAAAATATCACCTGCCCAAGAATTTGGTCAACATACAGAAGACACGGTTATGTACGGGCCTTTATGTATGAACATTGACGTGGTTAGAGAGAATATAACGCTACCGCCTTTACAACCCGGAGACCTCGTTGTGGTACATCATATGGGAGCCTATAATATTACCCAATCTATGCAATTTATTTCTTTGCGCCCGGCTATTGTTATGATAGATATGGATAGAAATGTACATGTAATCAAAGAGCATGAAACTTTAGAGGTTCTAGAAAAAGGTGAATTATTACCAAAACACTTAGAAGCTTTTGAGCTTTAATTGATGAATAAATTAGACTTAAATAACCTACTAAAACTTTACGGAGAAGGCTTGTTAAACAGTTATTCGCAAATATTCTTTTCGAATAATAAAGTTTTTGCAGTCTCCTTACTCCTTATCAGCTTTTTTGATATCGGTGCCGGTTTTAGTGGGGTATTAAGTATTTTAATTTCGCAAATAACCGCTAGCTTATTTAATTTTAATAAAGAATTTATAAGAGATGGTTCTTATACCTATAATACCTTAATGGTAGGCATCGCTATGGGTATGTTTTATGACTTTAGCGGCTCTTTTTTCGTATTGTTGCTTATAACTTCAATACTTACGTTATTTATAACCATATGGTTTTCAACTTCTTTAGCAAAAAAAGGACTTCCTTTTTTAAGTTTGCCCTTTCTGTTTGGTATCTGGATTATTATTTTAGGCGTTCCCAATTTTACGTCGTTAATGCTCCATCAAAAAGAAACGCTGTCGTTGGCACAATGGTTCCCAAATTTATTTTCCGGTGTAAGCAACTTTGTTAGTACATTACCTTTTTCCGACGGCCTTCATTTATATTTTAGATCACTTGGGGCTATCTTTTTTCAGTTCAATGATTTAGCAGGAATAATTATTGCCATTGGTATTCTTTATTATTCGAGAATCGCTTTCGGGCTTTCTGCTTTTGGTTTTATTATAGGTTACGGTTTTTATTACTTTTTTGAAGGCGATTTTTCACAGCTTATATATTCATACATAGGGTTTAATTTTATACTAACATCTATTGCTTTAGGCGGTTTTTTTGTGGTACCCTCTAGAAAATCGTACTTAATGTTATTATTTACCATTCCGGTAATTGGCTTGTTAATCAGTGCTATGCACACACTCTTTACCTTTTACAATTTGCCCATGTATTCGTTACCTTTTAACATCGTTACTTTGTTATTTTTGGTCACAATGGCTACCAGACATAAATCATCGGGTATTACGCTGGTCACTTTACAACAATTTTCTCCCGAAAAGAACCATTACAAATATTTAAACTCATTAAATCGTTTTAAAAATAACAGTCCTTTTTTAGTAGCGCTGCCCATAATGGGCGAATGGCGTATATCTCAAGGACATGCCGGAAACATTACTCATAAAGACGATTGGCAATATGCTCTGGATTTTGACATTACTGATGACGAGAATAAAACTTACAAAGAGCCGGGCAGTCATTTAAAAGATTATTATTGCTATGATTTACCCGTTGTAGCACCGGCCAACGGCTATGTTGTAGAAATTGTTGACGGTATCGATGACAATGATATTGGCGATGTTAATTTAGAAAATAATTGGGGGAATACCGTTGTTATCAAACACAGCGAATATTTTTACAGTAAACTATCACATATCCGCAAAGAATCTTTTTCTATAAAAGTGGGCGATTATGTTAAAAAAGATCAAATAATTGCCCATTGCGGCAGCTCCGGAAGATCTCCTGAACCCCATCTCCATTTTCAATTGCAAGCCACACCCTATATTGGCTCTAAAACATTGTTGTATCCTATTGCTTATTTTTTAACCCGAGAAAAAGATGGTCACAAATTCCACTCTTTTGACATCCCAAAAGAAGACGCAATTGTTTCCAATGTTCAAACAAGCAAACTGCTAACCGATGCCTTTGGATTAATACCCGGTAAAACCCTTTATTTTGAATATGACGGCCAAAAAATTAAATGGGAAATCTTTGCCAATGCACTAAACCAAACCTATATTTATTGTAGTCAAACCAAAAGCACTGCCTATTTTGTAAACAACGGAACCGTTTTTTACTTTACAGATTTTTACGGTAAAAAAGGCAGTTTGTTAAACCATTTTTATTACGGCGCTCAAAAAGTTTTATTGGGATATTATGAAAATGTCACATTAAAAGATGAATTAATTATAGATGGATTTTTCAACAAATTGATAACAAGCATTCACGATTTTACGGCACCGTTTTTTCATTATTGCAAGGTTAATTATACATTTCGTTTTGAGAGTTGCAATAACATCCACAAACCAACCGAGATAGCTTTTAAAACCAAATGTTCCGGCACAATTGGCAACAGAAAATACAAAGAGCTTCAATATTCTTTTATTTTAAAAGATAATAAAATACATTCATTTAAAATTAACAATAACAAAACAGCCTTATGCGTAAATTAATCATTATTACATCGTTATTTATTAGTTTTAATTCCTACTCTCAAGCATTAAACTTCAAAAAGGTAGATTCTGAAACCTACAATTTGTATCAAAATGCTAAATGGAAAGCATTAGTTGAATTTGGTAAAAAGGCCGAAAAAGCAGGTTTTGATTATTATTACTTTAACCTAAGAATGGGTATAGCTTATTTTAACTTAACCCAATACCTCTCTGCAGAGAAATATTTAAAAAGGGCTATTAAAAATAATAATACCGACCTACCCAAAGAGTATTTGTTTAGAGTTTATCTGTGGTCGGGAGAGAAAATGCTTGCCGAACAAGTTTATGACCAATTGTCTGAAACCAACAAAGCTAAAATGAACTATCACAAAACATTTTTAGAAATGGCTTATGCTGAAGGAGGTGTTAAGGTTTCTAATCTAGATGTGGTTGCAAATATTAATTACGGCTTTGTAGCGTTAAAACACCGACTTGGAGATAAGTTTGATGTAACACATTCTTTTAATATTTATACTCAAGAAACCAGCAGTCAAAAACTCAATCACAACCAATATAATTTTGTAGGAAGTATTCCCGTTAATCAATCTACAATTAGTATCGGTGTCATTCTTGCCAACAGTAATATTAAAGGAACTAGAATCTCTTCCGGCACAGGCGTTTTAAGTAATATAAACTCTTCTACAAATAATATTTATATAGATTATACCAAACGTTTTGGAAGACTTAAAATGGGACTTAACATAAGCTATACATCGCAAAGCAGCTCTTTAACTTCAAACAAGGACAATTCATTTACACCTTCGGTAACAATGTCGTATTCGCCGGAGATTTTTGAAGACAAAGCAAACTTTGGCGCTGATGTTTATTACATTAGCTCAGGCAATATCACCAATGTTACCGTAAAACCTTTTATGTTGATTAATTTTAGTACTAAAATTTGGCTTTGGACAGATTATTTAACCGTGGGTAACTACTTGTTTGCAGATAAAACAAGTGGCATCTTGTTTGACACACCTTTTATTGCTACAAAACGTTTTACCGGCACTTTAAATACATTAATTAGTCCTAAAGTAATCGCCAAACTAACATTTACATCAGAAACACTAGACGACAACTTAAACAGTATTTCTTACAAATTTAATTCTGTATTCTTAGGAATCCAATATAAATTCTAATATTATGAACAAAAAAAGTATTTTAATAATCGCTATTTATTTATTTGCCCAATTTTCGTTTGCGCAAACAGAACACTCTAAAGCCTTTACAGAAAGCTATCAATATGAGTATAAAAAAGACTATGTCAATGCCATAAATGTATTAGACAAAATCTATGAAGCCGGTTCGTATGAAATTAACCTGCGTCTTGGCTGGTTAACCTATTTAAACGCCGACTTCCCTAAATCTCAAGCCTATTACAAAACAGCCATAAAGTTACAACCCTCTTCTATAGAAGCTAAATTGGGCTATGCTTATCCTACTTCTGCTATGCAAAATTGGGAAGATATTCTTAATACCTATAATGATATTCTGGCCATAGACCCAAATAATTACACCGTAAATTACAGAATGTCTGTAATTTATTTTTTGCGTAAAGATTTTGAAAAAGCCAATATGTTTGCCACAAAAATAAGTAAACTATATCCTTTTGATTTTAAATTAAATATTCTTTTGGGGAAAATAAATATAGGCTTAGGAAAAATTAATAGCGCTAAAATTTACCTTAATAAAGCTTTACTGTACAACCCTTCTTCTAATACGGTACTCTCTTTGTTGAAGAGTCTTTAAAATTAATTCTATCTTGATGTTTTTGCCAATCTAACAACAAACACAAATACTATTTTAATTTGACACAGGAGTTATAAAACAATATTTTAAAATTAAAAGCCTTAATACTAATTCGTTAAAAAATTTATTAAAAAATACCTTTTTTATTATAATAACATTATCTTTGGCTTATTATAATTAATTTTTTACAATGAAAAAAGGCACAGTAAAATTCTTTAATGAATCAAAAGGTTTTGGATTTATTATCGAAGAAGAAACAAGCAATGAGTATTTTGTTCACATTTCTGGTATTATAGATGATATAAAAGAAGGTGACACAGTAGAATTCGAATTGAAAGAAGGTAGAAAAGGGTTAAACGCCGTAAATGTTAAAGTGGTTTAATTTTTAGTTTTAATCTTTTAGAAAAGTATCTAACCCCGCCAAAAGCGGGGTTTTTTTTGATCCTAATTTTTATCTTCAAGCATGGGAACAAAAACAAAATCGCCCAATATTTCTTTAGAAAAAACCTTATCTCCGGTACGTGTAATCAAAGTCATTTTCTGAGTTTTATCGCCAACAGGAATAACTAGCCTACCCCCTATTTTTAATTGATTTAACAAAGCCTTAGGTACATAAGGAGCCCCTGCTGTAACAACAATTCCGTCAAATGGGGCAAAATCCGGCAAACCCAAATAACCGTCGCCAAAACACATGGTTTTGGGTCTGTAACCTAGTTTAGGTAAAAAAAGTGATGTTGATTTGAACAATTCTTTTTGACGCTCTACTGTATAAACTTTGGCTTTTAATTCCAACAAAACGGCCGTTTGATAACCGGAACCTGTGCCTATTTCAAGAATCTTGTCTTTAGGTTTTACTTGTAATTGTTCCGTTTGAAAAGCAACTGTATAAGGCTGTGAAATAGTTTGATTGGCCCCAATAGGAAAGGCCTTATCTTGATAAGCAAAAGCATCAAAACTTGAGTTCATAAAAAGGTGACGTGGAATTTTAGCAATAGCTTTTAAAACAGATGCATTGCTTATTCCCTTGGCAATTAGAGTCTTTATTAACTGATTTCTAAGACCTTGATGTTTGAGTGTATCTTTCAACGTGAACTAAAATTTGAGCTCTTAAAAGTAGCAAAATCTCCCCAAAGATTGCTATTTTTGCATAAAACAAATACTATGCTAAAAGTAGGTGTACTTGGCGCAGGCCATTTAGGTAAAATCCATTTAAAACTTCTCAAACAATCATCAAAATATCACCTTGTCGGTTTTTTCGATCCCGATAAAGATAATGCACAGAGTGTTTCTGAAGAATTTGGTTATAAATACTTTAATAGTATTTCCGATTTAATTGCCGCTGTTGATGTCGTCGATATTGTAACCCCCACGCTGTCGCATTACGATTGTGCCGTAGAAGCTATTAATGCCGGCAAGTATATTTTTGTTGAAAAACCTATCACCACAACTGTTGCCGAAGCCCAATCTTTAAAAAATTTAATAAAAGAAAAAGGTCTAAAAGGTCAGGTAGGACATGTCGAGCGCTTCAATCCGGCTTTTAAAGCTGTTAAAGAAAGTATAAAAAACCCTATGTTTATAGAAAGTCATCGTTTGTCCGAATTTAACCCTCGTGGCACCGACGTACCTGTGGTTTTAGATTTGATGATTCACGACATCGATATCATTTTAAGTGTGGTTAAAAGCGATGTTAAACATATCAGCGCAAGCGGCGTAGCCGTTATTAGCGACACTCCCGATATTGCCAATGCCCGATTAGAATTTGACAATGGCTGTGTGGCCAACTTAACCGCCAGTCGTATCTCCTTAAAAAATATGCGTAAAATGCGCTTTTTTCAAAAGGACGCTTATATTTCGGTCGATTTTCTCACCAAGAAAAGCGAAATCGTCAAAATGCAGGACGTGCCCGAAAACCCTGACGAGTTTGCCATGATTTTACAAAATGCCGAAGGCAATAAAAAACAGATTTATTTTGAAAATCCGACGATAGAAGAAAATAATGCCATTTTAGATGAACTAGAAACTTTTGCTATGGCTATAAAAAATAACACCATACCAATAGTCCCTTTTAGGGATGGCGTCAAAGCACTTGAAATAGCACAAAAAATAATTGATAATTTTTAAAAAATTTAAATGAAAAATATAGCAGTCATTGGAGCGGGTACCATGGGTAATGGCATAGCTCACATATTTGCACAATTTGGTTACACCGTTAACCTTATAGATATCAGTCAAGAAGCTCTTGATAAAGGCATGGCCACTATTACAAAAAATTTAGACCGTATGCTGGCCAAACAACGCATATCTGAAATACAAAAAGCCGATACTTTAAATAATATCAGCACTTTTACCGATGTGAAATCGGGTATTGTAAACGTTGACTTGGTTGTTGAAGCCGCTACAGAAAACATCGGCCTTAAACTCGAAATTTTTAAAGACTTAGATGCTGTTTGCGATGCTAATACTATTCTAGCCAGTAACACCTCCTCTATTTCAATCACAAAAATTGCAGCTGTTACAAAACGCCCCGATAAGGTTATAGGGATGCATTTTATGAATCCGGTACCGATTATGAAATTGGTCGAAATAATTCGCGGTTATTCTACTTCAAACGATGTAACCACTAGCATAATGACCCTGTCTAAAAAGCTGGGAAAGATGCCTGTAGAAGTGAATGACTATCCCGGATTTATTGCCAACCGTATTCTAATGCCTATGTTAAACGAAGCTTTTTATGCGCTTTACGAAGGTGTGGCCGGTGTTTATGAAATTGATACCGTTATGAAACTGGGTATGGCACATCCTATGGGACCGCTTCAGTTAGCCGATTTTATTGGTCTTGATGTGTGTTTGTCTATATTAAATGTACTTTACGAGGGTTTTGGAAACCCTAAATACGCGCCCTGTCCCCTTCTTGTAAATATGGTTACAGCCGGAAAAACAGGCGTTAAAGCAGGCGAAGGTTTTTACGATTATTCGGAAAATAAAAAAGCCGAAAAAATTGCCCAACAGTTTGTTTAAAATTGGCTTACTGTTGTTTACAGCATTTTTCTGTTTTAATACATCCAATATTAAAGCACAAAGTGCATTCAAGCCTACAAGAATAGGTTTTATGTACGGTTATGGAGAACAAAGTGGGTTTTTACTAAAAAATAAAGATTATAGTTACAGTAGCAATACGGTTAAATTACAGTTATTTTACCCTCTCAAGTCTGGAAAACTCAGTATTGATTTACTGATAGAGCCCACCATAGGTTTTGCCAAACACCAACTCTTAAATTTTTATTTTATAGAGCCTGATGAACCCGACTATCTTGCCAAACGTGCAGAATTTACACAAAGTAAACTCTTAACAGAATATATTTTAAGCAACAAATTACTTTTGCATTATAAAGTTTATAAATCAAATAGTGTTTATGTTCTGGCAGGAATCGGTCCTATGCTGATAAGCAAACGCACAGAACGTTTGGCCAAGGGGCTCGCTTTTTCAGAAACAGTTGGACTGGGCCTCAGTCTAAAAATCGGTAAAAATATTTATTTTGATATAAGAGGTATCTTAAGGCATTTATCTAATGCCGAGTTAAAAAAACCAAATAGCGGTATAAATATTGTAAGTTTTGAAAGCGGACTAAATGTTAAACTATAACTATCATTATAGCCAACGCAAGAAATAATTCATCATTTTGGCCTTCAACTCTATATTTAACTTATTAAAAGTTGCCATTTCTTCACTCAGTAAAATCTGATTTTGGTGGTGTTTCCTGTCAACAATATCAAAATCGGATAAATTATCTAAAAGGTTCTTTTTAAATTTAATACGGTGTTTTAACTTGCTAATAGCCTGCCGCTCTTTGGCTATTTTATTCTGAAACTTTTCGAGGGGAATCATAGCGTCATGACCTAAATTTCTGATTGAAATTTCTTCTAATTTTTTTTCAAAGAAATCTAATTCTTGCTTATTAAATTTAAGTTCTCTCAACCATACGTCTAAATTAAATTTTAAATCACCTAAATGCAACAGTTTAGTCTCCATAATTTTAAAGTTTTAAATTTACCGTATAAAGTTACTTAAAATTCACCTAATTTAATACTGATTTATATCAGAATTTTAAAATATTTAGATTTAATTAACGAAAATAAAAAAAGACGCTTTCTAAAGCACCTTTTTTTATTCAAAACTTTTGCAGGTATTAACTATCTGCGGCCCCTACCGCCACGACGTGATTTTTCATCATCTTTTTTTGTTTTATTCCAAACTTTAATCTCATCTTTAAGACTTATACCTTCAAGAACTTCAACATTTATACCGTCAGATAGTCCCAATTTCAAATCGCGTCTTTCAAATTTTTGGTCACCTACTTTGACCTCAACATACGGCTCTTCTGTTTTCTTGTCAAATCGCAATAATGATTCTTTAATAGCCAACACACTGTCTCTTCTTTCTAAAACTATAGAGGCATTGGCGCTATAACCCGCTCTTATAAAATAGTTACTGTCCAGTTTAATATCAGCTTTTATTTTAAACTGTACAGCGCCGTTTTCTTCAGTTCCTTTTGGGGCTATAAAATTGAGTTTGGCCTTAAACTCTTTACCGTCAATAGCACCTAAAGAAACGTTTAAAATAGTGCCTTTTTTAAGTTTCCCTACCTCAGCTTCATCTACCTTTCCTTCAAAAATCATTTTAGACAAGTCGGCTATAGAAGCTATGGTTGTTCCGGCATTAAAACTATTACTTTGAATGACTTGATCACCTTCTTTAATGGGGATTTCTAAAATAGTTCCAGTCATCGTCGCTCTAATATTGGTATTGGCAACATTTCCTAAACCTGTAGTCGATCCTCTTTTTATGATATCTAAATCACCCTCGGCATTTATTAAGTCTTGCTGTGCCTGAAAATAGGCCAGTTCAAATTTTTCAAAATCGGCTTTAGAAATGACACCTTTTTCTAACAACCTTTTATTTCGTTTGTAAATAACCTCTGCGTTTTTGAGCTGAATCTTTACATTCTCTACACGTCCTCTTGCACTATTCAACGCTTGAATATTAGGGACGACTCTTACGGTAGCAATCAAATCATTCTTTTTAACCTTAGAGCCTTCTTCTACATAAATATTTTCTAATATACCGGCTATTTGTGGTTTTACTAAAATTTCTTCTTCGGGGACTACTTTTCCTGTGGCAACAGCTTTGTTAACAATTGTCGCTTTAAAGGCTTTTTCTGTTGTATATTCTATGGGCGATTTAGAATTTTTCTTGGCAAACCATATCATAACGGTTAAAAATAAGATGCCGAAAATGCTCAATAAAATAATTTTTAAAGTCTTGTTCATAGTTGTAATTTTTATTCTTCTCTTAATGCTTCTATTGGTTTTATACTAACAGCGCGTTGCGCCGGAATTAATCCTATCAAAGTGCCTAACACAACAAGGGTTGCAAAGGCAATCATAATCACAGGGATATTAACAGTAGGGTTTGTTAAAGTTGAATCGGGGCCATGTCCGAAGAGGGTATCTACCAAAATCAACACCAGCCCACCTATAATAATGCCCAACATACCGGCTGTTATGGTTAAAAACACTGATTCTAATATCACCTGACGTTTAATTTCCATAGGCACAGCGCCAAGGGCACGACGAATACCAATTTCTTTTGTACGTTCTTTTACCGTAATTAACAATATATTACCTATGGCAAAAACACCTGCAATTAAGGTTGCTATACCCACAAACCAGGTTAAAAATTGCATGCCGATAAAAAATCCGCTTACTTTGGCAAACATATCTCCTAAATTAAAACTGCCAAAGGCGCGTTTGTCTTCGGGATGTATTTTATGCATATTACGAAGCAACAGTTTGACATCTATTTCCATTTGCTTAATGTCATAATCCGGTTTACCGGTAATCATCATCCAACCAATTTTATTACCCTGATTGTATATTTGTTGAAATGTGCTAAAAGGTATATGAAAATCGTCATTGCCAATTTGAATGGTTGGATTCTTTCTAAATACACCTATTACTTTATAATTTATGTTGTTTATTTTTACCAATTGACCTATAGGGTATTCGTCTTTGTCAAATAATTGTTTATAAACATCCTCTTCTACGACGCATACTTTACGCTTGTATTTAATATCATTTTCATTTATAAAACGCCCCCAAACCATATCCTTTTTTTGAACTTTATTGAGTTCAGGATAATCGCCTGATACTTGGAAAGTACCCGATTGGAAATTTCTTATAACCAAACTTTGTGTTTGATTGCGCGGAACCACTAAAGAAACTCCTTTTATTTCTTGACGAATAGCCGTTACATCTTCGGTTGTAAGCCTAACCCTACGTCCTTTTTGAAAGCCTTTAAAAGGCTTGCTTGTAGATTGCGCCCATACGAAGACACTGTTAGTAGCAAAATCACCAAAAAGTTTACTGAAATTATTATTCATACCACGCGCGGCGCCTAATAATACAACCAATAAAAAGATACCCCAGGTAACGCCAATAATTGTTATAGCCGTTCTGAGCTTATTTTTACGAATGCTTCCGTAAATTTCTTGCCATGTATCTATGTCAAATAAAAACTTCATATTATTCGTCTCTTAAGGCTACAATAGGTCTAATTCTGGCAGCGCGTTTAGCGGGTAAATAGCCGGCCATAATACCCGATAATATCAACACAACAGTAGCACCAATAACAACTCCTGTATCAACAGTAGGATTAATTATAAAATATTTTTCGAGGCTGTCGCCTATTAATTTTAAAATACCTGTCCCCAGTAATAAACCAAAATAGCCGGCCAAAGTTGTTATAAAAACCGATTCTTGCAAAATCATTCCTATAATAGATTTTGGCGACGCCCCCAGGGCTTTTCTAACACCCAATTCTTTAGTGCGCTCATTAACTATATAAACCATAATATTACTGATACCAATAATGCCCGCAACCAAAGTTCCGGCACCTATAAATAAGATTATAAAGTTTAGAACGAGCATAAATGCTCTAACATTTTTAGTAGCTTCGGCCATATTTCTAACCCGTAAACCACTTTGATCTCTAGGGGCAATTAATAGTTTTTCTTTTAAGACTTTCGACAAGGTATTGCCAAAGATAATGGCCTTAGAAATACTCATTTTAGGGTCAAACGTCAAGTTTATTTGGTCTATATAATCGTTATTGCCATAAATCTGTTGGGCAGTAGTCACAGGCATATAAATTAATCGTTCTTCGTTATCACCCCCTTCATCAGAAAAAATACCTATAATTTTATATGACAATCCACTTACATTCAGATACTTACCTAAAGCATTTCTGTCACCAAACAAATCCTCTTTTACCAGCCGACCAATGACCAGTACCTTAGATTTTTTCTTTAAGTCAAGTAGATTTATATAGCGCCCTTCATCAATAATGGTTTTTTCTAAAAATTGATGGTCGGGGTGTACAGCCCGCAATGAATAACTCGCCTGCTCATTTTTATAAGATACCTGTACATTTTTATAAATACGGGCCGTTATGTATTCTACTTCATTGCCGTATTCATCTTTAATAAAATCGTAATTTTCGTTTTTAAATTGAATTTTACGTCCTGTCTGCATGCCCTTAAAGGGCTTTGAAGTACGTCCTGACCTTATAAAAATAGAATTTTGAGCGTCATCTACAAACGATTTCTCAAAAGAATGTTTTAGGCCGTTACCTATGCCGAATAACAATGTAAAAAGTAAAATAGCAAACGAAATAGTAAAACCCGACAGTAAAGTACGTAATTTGTTTTTACCTAGGTTCTGAAATATTTCGCGCCAAAGATCAATATCAAACATTGCTTCTTAATTTTTTATAGATGGGTCCTGGTTGGTACTTCGTCTTTAATAATTAATCCGTCTTTTAAACGAATAATTCGTCCCGTCTTTTCGGCAATATCTTCTTCGTGAGTGACAACAATTATAGTCATCCCCTCGTCATTAATGCCTTGTAAAATATCCATAACAGCCCCCGAAGTTGTTGAATCTAAGGCACCCGTAGGCTCATCGGCCAAAATAACTTTGGGCTGTGCTACCAAAGCACGGGCAATGGCCACACGTTGTTTTTGTCCCCCCGACATTTCACTGGGTAAGTGTTTTGCCCAAGGCCCTAGCTCAACTTTTTCTAAATAGTCCATGGCTATTTTCTGGCGTTCTTTTCTATTTACACCCTTGTAATATAAAGGCAATGCCACATTTTCTAAAGCACTTTTGTAATTTATAAGGTTGAATGATTGAAATACAAAACCTAAAAATTTATTTCTAAGTACTGCCGCTTTCTTTTCGTTTAATTTTTCAATACGCTGACCATTTAAAAAGTAATCACCTATATCGTGCGTGTCTAACAAACCAATAATATTTAAAAGTGTTGATTTTCCCGACCCTGAAGAACCCATAATAGAAACAAATTCTCCTTCTTTTATATGCAAATCTATACCCTTTAAAACATGTAAAGAATCATTCCCTATAGGATAAGATTTGTGTAAATTATGTAGTTTAATCATTAAATGATATTTTTATAGCGAAAATAGCCATTGCTTTAACGCCTGGCTCCTAATTATTTGTTAAAACAGGTGCCTAAATACACCTATTAAACTGTTATGATTCATCTAAAAAATTCTTCTATCATCTTGTTCGACGGCGTGTGTAACCTGTGTAATGGTTCTGTACAGTTTGTCTTAAAACACGATGCAAAAAAACATTTTTTATTTGCTTCACTCCAATCTGACGCCGCAACAAATATTTTGTTACAATTAAATCGAAAATCTTTTAAAAATTACGACAGTATTATACTTGTAGAGAATGGAGAAGTTTTTATTAAATCTACGGCTGCATTGCGCATAGCCAAAAAACTTACGGGACTTATAAGTTTTTTTTATGTGTTTATTATTGTGCCAAAACCGCTACGCGATCTTGTTTATGATTACATTGCCAAGAATCGTTACAAATGGTTTGGTAAGAAAAGTCAGTGTATGATTCCTGATAAAGAATCAGCCAAGCGGTTTTTATAATTTTTTAAACCAATTTTTACTATTTTTGATAACGAACAATTAATAAAAAACGGTCAACTGTAATCAGGGATGTTCAATGTTCA
>CAZMBM010000008.1:16206-31908 GCA_964564475.1 uncultured Flavobacteriaceae bacterium
ACTTCAGACCTTAAAATTTGTGACATGGGAAGTCGTGTACTAAAAGCACATCGTTTTAACTAACAAATGAAATCAATAAATTGAAAAACTTATTTTTTTAAGTTATCATCCCAATTCTTAACCCTTGGCTCGTGTAGTTTTCCAATTGATTTGGCTACCATCATAGAGACAGTTGCATCGCCTGTAACGTTTACAACGGTCCTACACATATCTAAAGGCCTGTCAACCGCAAATATCAAGGCCAAACCGGCCTCGGGAATACCCGCATAACCCAAAACGCCTACCAACATTACCATACCTGCGCCCGGCACGGCAGCGCTGCCAATAGAAGCCAGTGTGGCTGTAGCTATAATACCCAATTGCGTACCTAAGCTTAAATCCATCCCAAAAGCTTGGGCAATAAATACGGCCGCTACGGCTTGGTATAAACTGGTGCCATCCATATTAATAGTGGCACCAATAGGTAGTACAAAACTCGACACTTCTTCTTCAACACCTAAATGTTCAGTCACGCGTTCCATCGTTACAGGCAAAGTAGCGGCACTAGAACTGGTAGAAAAGGCCAATAACTGAGCCGGCGAAATGCCTCTCATAAAAAAATTCGGTTTCTTTTTAGTGTATAAAAACACGATTATATTGTAAAAAACTATCATCAAAATAAGACCTAAAACAACTGTTAGGGCATACCATCCCAAAGCTTTAAATAAATCAATACTAGGTGACTCTACAACCAAGGCAGCCAATAGTGCAAACACGCCATAGGGGGCTGCCAACATTATTAAATCGACCATTTTTAGAATAACTTCGTTAAATCCATCAAAGAACTTTTTAACTGTTTCGGCCTTTTCTTCCGGAATTAAAATCAATCCCACACCAAAAAATATGGCGAAGAATATCACCTGCAACATATTTCGGTTACTGGTTGTGGCTTCAAAAATATTGGGAGGCACTAAATCTTCCAGTGCTTGAAGAGGACCGCCTTCTTTTTGTTTTATGGCTGTTTCTTTGTATTTAGCCGTGCTACCACTATAATTTTTCACCATTTCTGTTCTGGTAGATTCACTAATTGAATTACCCGGTTTAACAATATTAACCAAAAATAGTCCAATAGAAACGGCAATAACGGTAGTCGTAATATAAATAGCTATGGTTCTACCTCCCATTTTAGAGAGTTTTGAAATGTCTTTTAAATCGGATACACCTTTTATCAGCGCCGCTAAGATTAGAGGTATGGCTATCATTTTTAATGAGCTGATAAATATCTTACCAAATGGTTTTATCCAATCCTGTATGAGTTCTTTACCGCCATCTATATAGGTCATAAGAATTCCGACAACGACCCCTATAACCATTCCCAATAGAATTTTCCAGTGTAATGCCAATTTTTTCATTTCTTTATAAAATTTTGATGGCCAATATACTAATAAATCTCATTTATTTAATCTTTTTTAAATTGAAAACACATAAGACCAATTAGGTATAAAAAAGTATCTTAGCAAAAAAAATAAGAGTGGAAAAACTTAAAAAACGCTGGGGTATAAGCTCAAATTTTCAATTAATCGTCATATTTATTGTTTTTGCAGTTAATGGTTCTATAGCTGTAAAATTGGCGACACCCGTTACCCATTTTTTCGGATTATACAAAGGTATTACAAACCCATGGTTGTTTTGGCCCGTTAGAATTGCCTTAATCTTTCCTATTTATCAAGTCCTTTTGGTTGTGGTAGGAACGCTTTTTGGGCAACATAAATTCTTTTGGAATATGGAAAAGAAAATGTTGCGTCGTTTGGGCTTAGGTCGGTTTTTAAAAGACAATTAAACACAAAAGGTATTGTATTTAGCGAGACTAACTTTAACAGGTTAATACAACCCAGTTAATTATTAGAAATATTAAAAATGAAAAAACTCTCCTTAACTGGCTCTGTATCATTAGGTACTGGCGTTATGATTGGCGCAGGTATTTTTGTGTTAATGGGTCAAATAGCCGAATTGGTAGGTGATTTATTTCCTATAGCATTTGTTGCAGGAGCCATCATTGTAGGTTTTAGTTCGTATTCGTACGTCAAATTTTCTAATGCATATCCATCTTCTGGGGGCATAGCAAAATTCTTAACAAAGGCTTATGGCCCAGGAACAGCTACGGGTACATTTTCATTATTAATGTATGTTTCTATGGTGGTTTCAGAAAGTTTAGTTGCCGGTACTTTTGGAGCATATACCTTGCGGTTATTTCCAAAAACATACGAAAGTTATGGCGCCATTCTTGGCGTGTTATTAATTGCTATTGCTTATATTATCAACATTTCAGGCAACAAAGTTATCGAAGCTACCGCCACCTTAACCGCTATTATTAAAGTAGCCGGCATTGCTGTACTTGCTATTTCGGGGCTGGTTATTTCTGGCTTACCCACTATTGTAGGTAATTATGTAAATACAAGCGAGCAATCTATGCCAGAGGGTTTTGGTTTTGTTGCCGCTTTGGCATTGTCTATTCTAGCTTATAAAGGATTTACCACCATAACCAATCAAGGTGGAGATATTGTAAATCCACACAAAAATATTGGCCGTTCTATTATTATTTCAATTATAATTTGTACCATTATTTATGTCACTTTAGCACTCTCTGTTGCAGGTTCTTTAAGTATTAAAGAAATTATTGCAGCAAAAGATTACGCTTTGGCAGCAGCAGCAAAACCTGTATTCGGTGATTGGGGCTCTATATTAACTATTATTCTTGCTATTGTAGCAACCGTTTCCGGTGTCATTGCCAGTGTGTATTCCGCTTCACGTATGCTAGGTATGCTGAGTAAAATGAAACAAGTTCCCGAATTAAATAGGATAGAACGCATTAAAAATCCTGCTCTTATTTTTACCGTTTCATTAGCCATATTATTAACAGTTATATTCGACCTGACAAGAATCGCCTCTATTGGTGCTATTTTTTATTTAATAATGGATATTGCTATTCATTGGGGACTTGTTAGACATCTAAAAAAAGAAGTTAGTTTTATTCCAATCATCCCTCTAATAGCAATAATTTTAGATATTGTTGTGCTATCCACATTTATTTATTTGAAATATTTAAACGATCCTTTAGTGCTTGTTGTAGCCTTAATAGGAATCATTTTAATTATTATAAGCGAGCGCCTCTTTATGATATCTCATACCGATAAAGATGGAAAAATGCATATGGGAATGGACGAAGAAGAAATAATGGATATGTAAAACCACATAACAAAAACTAACCTAAACTTCACCTAAAAAGGGCTATTAGCTCAGTTAACTAAGCTTTTTTTTAATTTTTTAAAAGACAAATAGCTCCAAAAAGCTAGGAAGGCTGCAAAACAGGTGCCTCGCAAACCTTCCAAAACCAAAAATCAACCAAATTATTGTTTATATTTTCACATCGTCTTTTAACTTAGACGTATATTTTTTCAAAAATTTCTTTAATTTAGGATTTATGACATTTTCGCAATAAGGTTGCGATTTGTTGTTTTCGTAATAATCTTGATGATACTCCTCTGCCAAATAAAAAGCCGTAAATGGTTTTACTTCTGTAACAATTTTATTTTCAAAAACTTTGGCTTCTGTCAAAGCTTTTATAATAGCTATAGCTTCTTGTTTTTGCTGTTCATTGTGATAAAAAACAACCGAACGGTATTGTGTTCCTATATCATAACCCTGTCTGTTTAGTGTCGTAGGATTGTGTGTAGAAAAAAAGACATCTAACAATTCTGAATAGGTTATGTCTTTGGGATTATAAGTTATCTGGATGGCTTCGGCATGACCTGTTCTGCCGCTTACAACCTCCCTGTAAGACGGGTTTTTAATAGCGCCGCCCGAATAACCCGAAATAACTGCGTTCACGCCCTTTAATTGTTCAAAAATAGCTTCGGTACACCAAAAACAACCACCGGCAAAAGTGGCCTTTTCTAATTTACTTGATAGAATCTTTTCCATATTATCTTTCTTTTGAGCACTTGTAACAGCTGTAATAATAATAAAATTTACAATTAAAATACCCCACTTTTTCATTTCTTAAAATTTATAGCACTTCTGTCGTAATAGTATTGTTTTTATTACAATAAAACTATTAATCTCTAGCTAATACCTAATAATTGGGATAACATCCCCGTAGATGTCTTTGCAAAGGACGACTGAAAGGAGGACTTCGGCAAACTCACAGATAGGAAGTAAAACGCTGAGATAACCATACCTACGCCAAAGACTCACATTGATACGATGACTGCTAGTCATCGTATCAATAATAAAAGTTCTGGGTTTAACTGGTGTACTTATTAGGTAGGTTCTATTTTATTTACCACGCGGTATAAGTCCTTGCGGAAACTGTACAAGACTCTCTGCCCCATCTTTAGAAATACTGGCTACGCCAAAAAAGTAATTGTCAATAACTATATTTTTTAAAGTAACAGCTGTTTGTTTTCCTACAAAACGGCTGTACTGCCAAGTGGGTGATGTTGTGTCTCGCCAATATACCTTATAACCCGCTAAATTTGAATCGGTCACAGCATCCCATTGCAATTTTGTTGAAGGCTGTACAGCACCCCCAATCAATATATTTTTAGGCATCGCCGGTGCCGAGGCCAAAGCCGCTAATGTCAAACTGTTTACTGCCGTTAATTTAGCTACATAATCAAAATTAACGCCCTCTAAAACATCGCCGTATTTGATACCGTTTTCTGTGCGAATATCTTGATGCTGACGGTTATAATTTTCGTGTGTTTCCATAATGCGTACTCCTGTAAAGCCAACATCGTTAAAAGGACGGTGATGGCCCCCGCGACCAAAACGATCTAAGCGGTAAATCATAATAGGACGCAAATTGGTCATATAATTTGTAGCTAATTTGGCCACATAGCGGGCCAATTGACGCGAAGGGCCGTCAACTTCGCCACCAAAATAACGCATACCGCGCTTTTGTTTGTCTGTAGCTTTCATAGAAATAGCCTCAGAAAAAACACGAAACGTACTGTTATCTATTACGCCGTCTATCCCATGAATATTGCCAATCATATCGTTATTTAGAATCCCGATAACATCGTAACCCCTTTCTTTAAATAATTTAGCCATATAGGTCCCGCCAAAAAGCCCTTGCTCTTCTCCCGATAACCCCAAGTAAATAATAGATACGGGAAACTTGTATTTACTTAAAACCCGTGCCGCTTCTAAAGTACCCGCCATCCCTGTGGCATTGTCATTAGCGCCGGGGGAATCTGAAACGGCATCATTGGGATTTGAAACACGTGAATCTATATCGCCCGACATAATGATATAACGATTTGGGAATTCCGTACCACGCTGTACGGCCATAACATTGACAATCTTCACATCTTTAAAAATACGGCGCTTGTTCTTTTTGACAAGATTTCCTTGAAAACTCACTTCTAAACAGTTATTACAGTCTTTAGAAATAGCCTCGAATTCTTTTTTAATCCAGCGTCTGGCAGCACCAATGCCTCTTGTGTTCGAAACAGTATCAGATAAGGTATGACGTGTCCCAAAATTGACTAAAGTGGTGATATCATTTTTAAGCTTATCTGCCGAGGGTGCCGTAGCAATGTCTGTAAGCATTTTCGACACTTTGCTTTGCGAAAAGCCATTTGTAATCATTAATAAAATGATTATAAAAAATGTTCTACTAAATAATTTCATTGTAAATATATTTTAAATGTTTAATTTTTTTAAGGTGTTCACAACCTGTACTGTCATCTCTCTTGTCACTGCCAAATGGGTTACCATACGCAATTTACCGCCGCCCATAGCGCTGATTAAAATACCACGGTTTTCTAAAGCTTTTATATAATCGGATTCATCTATAGTATCAATCAAATTAAAAATAACAATATTGGTTTCTACAGGTTCTACTTTACTTACTAAAGGCGAATTGTCAAGCGCTTCACCAATAATTTTGGCATGTGTATGGTCTTCGGCCAAGCGCTCTACATGATGATCTAAAGCATAGATACCCGCAGCGGCCAAATAACCCACCTGACGCATAGCACCACCAAATAATTTTCTAATTTTTAAAGCTTTACGGATGTGCTTTTGCGTCCCTAAAAGTAATGACCCAATAGGAGCCCCCAAACCTTTTGACAGGCAAATTGAAATAGTGTCAAACAAATTACCATACTGTTTGGGGCTTTCACCCTTAGCCACTAAAGCATTAAACAAACGCGCCCCGTCTAAATGATAGGCCAAATTATGGGTCTCACATACTTTTTTTATTTTTTTGAGTTCTGCTATATCCCAACAAGCCCCGCCACCTTTGTTTGTGGTGTTTTCTACCGCTACCAAACTTGTAGAAGATAAGTGAATGTTATCGGGGCTTGTAATGGCATCTTCAACTTGATTGGCTGTAAACATACCACGATACCCGTCGATTAAACAACAAGATACACCCGAATTAAAAGCAGCACCACCGCCTTCGAAATTATACACATGCGCCCATTTATCGCAAATCATTTGTTCTGCCGGACGGGTTTGTATGTTTATGGCTACCTGATTGGCCATAGTGCCCGAGGGAAAAAATAAAGCCGCTTCTTTGCCAAACATATTGGCTATCTTTTCTTGTAGGGCAATAACGGTAGGATCGGCATTAAAAACATCATCGCCTACCTCGGCTTGCATCATAAAAGCTAACATCTCGGGTGTAGGGATGGTTACCGTATCGCTTATTAAATTAATTGTCATTTTTTGTGATTCGTTAATTGTTACTGTATTTTGTTTTGTCGAAATCTGTCTTTTGCCATTTAATCCCCAATAGGTGATCCGTCGGGAATTTTAGGCGCTTTTATGAGCTTAAATTCTGTCGGTTCTTCCATAAATCTATAAATTTTAGCTCTTACATTCGCATTATACATAACTTGAACACCTTGTGCTTTTTGCGTTTTTAAATAAGTGGCTAATTGGTTTAATTTGTATATCACAACAGCATTTACCTGCGGATAGGTTTCTGAATTGACAGCCAAATTAAACAGGTATTTTAAAGTCACATAATTAATGGTATTTTGCAATTCTTTTTGATACCTGCCGGCATGTTGCTTTTTAAAAGTATTATCAATTAAAATATCCAATGTTTCAGACAGACCCAGTTGATTTTCATCTTTGCTTTTTTGTTGTACCAATCGGGCCACACGTTGCGGATTTAAAAGCATCGATATGGTCATTTCCGAGGCCGTTTCTACCGCACTTAAATCGTCAAAAACCAATCCTGTTTTTCCTTTAAAAGACTCGCGTCCGGCGGGATAGCCAAAAGCGCGTGGCGGAAAGAGTTTGCGAATTCTTTGTGGTATTTCTAATGTACTTACGGCGATACTTTGCATCAATCCGTTAAGGGCGTCGTATTGGTCTTTAGCCGACACTTCTTTATTGGTAAGCAAACTGCCTTTTACGGCATAGTTATAATCTACACCGCCAATTAATTTAACCGCTGCTTCGGTTTGATAGCGGTGCAAAAAATACAGTGGCACAAAAACATCTTCTAAATCAGAATAGGGTTTACCCGATTTAATATTATCGGTCGAAAAA
Organism: uncultured Flavobacteriaceae bacterium; assembly: GCA_964564475.1. Lineage (GTDB taxonomy): Bacteria > Bacteroidota > Bacteroidia > Flavobacteriales > Flavobacteriaceae > CG1-02-35-72. Next base: position 23,755 of record CAZMBM010000008.1, read on the forward strand.
TTTTGCATCGCTATTTTACGAACTTCTAAAAGACGCTTTAATTCGGCTGTAGCGCTGGGACCGTTATCCCATAAATGGGCATAGGGCGAGGCACCGCCAATGGGTCTGGCATCGGCATCCGATAAGAATTTGAGACCTTTTTGTTCGGCTTTTAGAATACCTTTTAGTAATTTTTCTCTTTCATTCTTGGCATAAGAAGCATAGGCATAAGTAACAGCTACTTTATCCCACACGCCTATACCCGTATCGTAAGCCTGCGAAAAATCCAGCTTGGCATTTTTTATAGTTACATAAGGATGCGGATAATCCATTACCGATGCACGGTTGTTAAAACTGGCCGCAAAATTATGACTAAAACCAAGGGTATGCCCTACCTCGTGCGCAGCCAATTGACGGATACGTGCCAAAGCCAATTGCAAGGCTTCATCATCGTTATTATTGTCCTTTTTATATTGGGCTTTTAAAGCCGATGCTATTAAAAAATCTTGACGGATACGCAAAGAGCCCAAACTGACATGACCTTTTAAAATTTCGCCTGTTCTTGGATCGCTTATACTGGCGCCATAAGACCAACCACGTGTTGAACGGTGTACCCACTGTATGACGTTATAACGCAAATCGAGCGGATCGACGCCTTTGGGCAACACTTTTACCTGAAAAGCATTTTTGTATCCGGCGGCTTCAAAGGCTTGATTCCACCAACTTGCGCCCTCTATCAAAGCCGAACGAACCGGTTCTGGAGCCCCACGATCTACATAATAAACAATAGGCTTAACGGGTTCGCTTATGGCTTTATTGGGGTATTTTTTCTCTAATCTATGACGGTAAATAAAGCGTTTGACTATAGATTGGTTGATAGGTGTGGCATAATCTAAATAAGAAAAGTTGTAAGAGCTCGTTCTGGGGTCAAATACACGGGCTTTGTATTTGTTATCGGGCAATTGCACAAACGAATAGTGTTGATACACCGTTACCAACGAGGGTGTAGGTACGACGCTTCTAATATAATACCCTTTTGGCTGTCCTTTAAACGTCAACAAGACATCAAATTCAACATTTTTAGGAAAAGCTTTGGTACGCGCCATATTAAAGGCCGATTTTGATTTATCCAACCCGTATTGTCCTTGTTTAGTTTGTTTTAATCTGTTGGCCACACCGTGGGCATCGCGTAAGAAAAAATCGGTAGCATCGACAAGGTAATGCCCGTTTTTACTTTCTTTTATTTTAAACCCGAAAAGAACAGACTTGGCAAAGGCTTCTTTGACCGAGTTTTTTTCATCGGCATTGGTGGTAATGGCACGATAGTCCAAATTAGGTTGCATTAACAGCAATTTATTGCCGGCTTTTATAAATTTAACGACCCGACCGCCCCCTAATTGGCCACGGTCTAAACCAATATCGTTTGACCCCACACCTTGCGACAGAGCCGAAACGTATAAAAATTCTGTACCAACTTTATCGACATCCAAATAGAGTTTATCGGTACTGTTGTCGTAATAAAAGTTAAAATAACCTTTGTAAGTTTTTATAGCAGAATTATTCTTAAAAAATTGACTGAAAGCAGGTTGTATGCCGAGTAAAAGTATAACGAGGTAGCTGAGTTTTTTCATCGTAAAATTTTTTATAAATGTATTTCTTTTAATTTAAAATTTACTTTTTGGAAAGTATTTTTTTGAGCTAAAATAGCCTGTGATTTTTCTGTCAACTGTAAAATGCGCGGATACCCTCCTGTGGTTTGCGAATCTTTCATCAAAGCTATGAGTTTACCGCTCTGTGTCAACTGTACCGTACCGGGCATTACAGACGATGTTAACATATCGTATCTGTGGATTAAGGCAGATGTTGTTTCAAACTGATAACCCATACGGCTGTTCATAGTTATTTGAAAAGTATGGGTGCCTAAAAATTCTTTTTGCTTTTCTGACAACAAATCAAACTCAGGCCCTTTAAAAGCGTTGAGTACCGGACTGTTAAAAAACTGTGTGTCGACTTTGATATGCGAATTGTTTGCTTGATGCGATTTTGTCTGTTTTGCTAAAAAAAGTTCAGAGCCTTTTTCTAATTTATGATATTTTGTCAAGCCTTTGTAAAAAGAAAAGCTGTTTAAAACCATTTCAGATTTAAAGCCATTTTTAACAGCCAAATAACTTCTACAGCCGTAATTGACGTGTCCAAAACTCAAGATGTCGCCTGTATTTATTTTTACTTTAGTTTGCATTTGAATGGGTACTTCATTTAGCTTCGGACTCATATCGGCACCCGTTACGGCAACAATGGTTTCTTTTTGAAAGAGTAGCATCGGTCCTGTTAAAGTCATTTCCAATACTGCACTGTCGGGTGTGTTTTCAACAAGAGCATTGGCCATCTTAGCACTTATCACATCCATTACGCCCGAAACAGGCACACCTAAAGAAGCCATGCCAAAACGTCCTAAATCTTGGAGGCTGTCAAAATAACCGGCTTTTATGACTTGTATTCTAGGCATAGGGTTCTTTTTTAATTGTATAAGTTCCTTTAAGAATCTGGTCAGAAATTTCTGTAAAAATCTCTTTAGAAATAGATTCAAATATAATTTTATCGCCTGCTTTTAAAAAACAAGGCGGATTTTTAGTGACATCAAAAAAGCTCACGGGTGTTTTGCCAATAATATGCCAGCCGCCCGGACTGTCAATACTGTAAATACCCGTTTGACGCCCACCAATACCAACCGAACCTTTTTCAACTGTCAAATCGGGAATCGGTTTTCGGGACATATACAACTCTTTAGCCAATCCGCCCAAATATGGAAATCCGGGTAAGAAACCTAAAAAATAAACCGTGTACAGTCTTGCATGTAAGTGTATAAACTGCTGGAGGCTCATTTTTTTGGAAGTCAAGTAAGATTTTAAATCGGGAGCCAACTCTTTATCATAGCATACAGGGATGTGCCAAATACAATTTTTTTTGTTTGTGTTTTCTAAACCATATTTATAAATTTCATTTAATTTATAAATCTCTTTTTCAATACTTAATATATCTTTATTTAAATATATAGTTAAAGAGTTGTAAGCAGTGGAGATGTCGTAAAAATCTGTGTAATGATTTTGTATTTTATATTTAAATTTTAAAATATCCTGCAATACAATCTCCGATATTTCTCGCGGCCATTCTATTAGAATTGCTTTATTTCCAAAAGGTTTGTATGTAAGGTTAAAAGAGGTCATACAATTAAAAAATACTAATATTAAACGATTTTAATTTACTGTGTATATAATTTAAAATAGCCTCTGCTTTGACATTGTCGCCGTGTATGCAAAATGTTGTGGCTTTAAGGGTTAATTCTTTACCCGAAATACTCTTAATCTTTTGATGCTTAACAATATTTATAAGTTGCTCTAATACCACTTGCGGATTAGCAATAACAGCACCTTTGTGTTGTCTTGACACCAAAGTTAAATCATCATTATAACGTCTGTCTATAAAGGCTTCATACACAACAGACACGTTTTCTTGTTTGGCTATATGAACTAAGACAGAATTGTAAGGTGCATATAATTTGACTTCTAAATTTGTTTTTTTAACAGCAGCTACAACTGCTTTAGCTGTTTGTTTATCTCTGGCTGCCACATTGTACAAAGCCCCATGTGGTTTTATATGGTAAATGGCCATATTTAAAGCATCGGCTTCTTTTTTTAAACTAATTATTTGATTATAAATGCTTTCTGACAGCTTACTTAAATTTATTTCGAGCACTGTTCTGCCAAAATTTCTCCTATCTGGAAAAGAAGGGTGTGCCCCAATTTTAACGCCGAATTTCTTTGCTAAAATCAAAGTATCATGCATGCTTTTTGCATCTCCCGTATGGCCACCACAGGCAATGTTACAAGAGCTTATTAAAGGCATAAGCATGGCGTCATACCCTATCCCCTCACCCAAATCACAATTTATATCAATTTTCATCAGAATTGACTTATAATTTTTAGCAAACTTTTAATACTTAAAAATATAATTATCAGTATAATAATTACAGATATAATATTCTGTTTTTTGGTATTTTTATATTTGCCCAAAAGACTTGTTTTATTTGACAGCCACAGTAAGAATGCCGCTATTATGGGCAGTAAAATACCATTGGCCACTTGTGCAAATTTTATGATCTCTATCGGTCTAAAACCGATGGATGAAAACACCACGCCAATAGCTAAAATTAACAGCCATACGGCTCTAAATTTTGACGATTTTAAATCGGAGGGCCAACCAAAACAATTGGTGAATACATAAGCGGCCGCCAGTGGTGCCGTAATAGCCGATGTAATACCGGCCGCAAACAAACCCACTCCTAAAACATAGGTGGCAAAACGACCAAACAAAGGCTCAATACCTTTGGCTAAATCGGCTGCATTACTAATGTTAGTCAAACCCGAACTGGCCGCTGTAATTATAATAGCCGTAGAAATAACACCTCCCAAAACAACTGCTACGATAGTATCTTTTCTAAGAAATTTTAGGTCAGACGGACTGTGCCAAGTGTCTTTTACCAAAGCCGCATGCAAAAACAGATTATAAGGCACAACGGTAGTCCCCACCAAACCCACAATAGTTAACAAGCTGTTTTTTGGAAATTTAGGCCAAAACAAACCTTTAAAAACTGCTGTCAAATCGGGTTTACTAATAAGCATTGTTATAATAAAAGCCACACTCATTAAGAGCACCAATCCTACAAGACTCTTTTCTAAAACTTTATGATTCCCAAACCACAACAATATAAAAGCGATGATACCAATTAGCAGACTTTGGTAATTGAGGCTAAGTCCCAAAATTGTAATGGTTGCTTTTGGGAAAATAGCCGAAAGACCCAGCATACCTCCACTAATATTACCGGCTTCATAAGCCGTATTGCCAACTACTATAGCCGCTACAATTAAAACTATGGCGCTTATTTTTAACAGTGGTACTTTAAACTCATCCTTAATAATACCGGCCAAGCCTTTTTGAGTAAACAAACCCAGTTTGGCCGCCATATTTTGCAGCACAATGGTTACAATAACCGATAAAACCATAGTCCAAAGCAATACATAACCGTATTGTGCACCGGCCAAAGAACATAAAGTTACAGTGCCGGGACCTATAAAAGCGGCCGTTACTATGGTTGCAGGACCCAGTTTAAAAGTTTTCATAAGGACGCTGCGTTTAAAGCATAAATCGCAAATGACCCCAACCAATGACCCCCTTCGTAATGATCACCCACCACATTAGGCAAGCTATAGGCTAAGTGTTTTGCGGCTAAATCAGACAGATAAGCGTACTCGGGATATTGTTTTGCCAAGCCGTACAGGCACCAAGCCCGACTAAAATTAAGACCGTCTAAATGTACCAATTTGCCATCGGTTCTATCAGACACTCTGCCTACTTCCATATTAAAATCGGGTCTTACAATTTGAGGTAAAAAACCCTTTAACCACGGTTTAAATTCTGAGGCGGGCAACACTTTGCGCATTAAATCGACTTCTTCTAAACAAGGTGATAAAAAATCGAAACCATTGGGTTCCCAGCTAAGAGGACCGTTTTTATCGTTTAAATAAAAATCACGGGCGCGTTTGTCTATAGTGTTTATGAGGTCTGTATCGTTCACCGCTAAAGCATAATCGTAAGCAAATGACAAGCCAAAAGCGGTATTGGGATGCTCTCCCACACGGATTGGATAATTAAGTTTTGGTAAAAAAACAACAAACTTATCTACAATAATATCCGTTAAGGGTTGTAAATTAGTTTCCAACTCACGTGCCAAAGGCGTATCCCAAGTATGTAATTCTTCGGCTAATTTTAACAACCACGCCCAACCATAAGTCCGCTCATAAGAGCTGTTGTGTTTGCCCTTAAAATAAGCGACTTCGGCTAAAATATTATCTTTAGATAAATTGGTTTTTAATTTATCTTTTATGCTTTGAGCATTTTCCAAATCGGGATATTCTTTTAACAACTTAACCAACGACCAGTGCCCGTGAACTGCCGAATGCCAATCAAAACAACCGTAAAAAGCCGGGTGTAAGCTCTTGGGATTCTTAATATCATCTGCCGACCCTAAGGTTTGCCCCAACTTATTAGGATACTCATTATCAATACATTTTACGGGTAGCCTTGCCAAACGAGTAGCCTGATTTATACTGAGGTGAAAGTCTTGATGCTGTGTTTTTTTGTTCGGACTATTTTGAGGACTTTTTTTACAGGCAACCATAGTCAAAGCCAGTAAAATAAGGAGGTAGTTTTTCATGAGTTTAGGTTTGAGCGCACTAATTTAGAAAATTTGAACATATCAGTCTAAAAAAAAGCGTTAAAGAATTAAAGAATAAGCGTATTTTTGTACTAACTATGATTACATACGAGCAACTAAAAGACTTGACCACACGTATTGAAAAATTAAAGTCTTATTTAAATATAGAGGCTAAAAAAATAGCTATTAGTAACGATGAAGAAACGGCTTCTGATCCCAATTTTTGGCATGATCCCAAAGAGGCCGAAAAACTCATGCGAATAATTAGAACTAATAAAAGGTGGGTTGACGATTACGAAGCCCTTGTTAGCGCTAACGATGATTTACAGGTTATTTACGATTTTTACAAGTCAGGCGAAGCCTCTGATAAAGAGATAGAAACACTCTACAACAGTACTTTAGAGCTTCTTGAAAAGCTCGAATTTAAAAATATGCTGTCTGAAGAAGGTGATAATTTAAGTGCTGTATTACAAATTACCGCAGGAGCGGGTGGCACCGAAAGTTGTGATTGGGCACAAATGCTCTTGCGCATGTATTTAATGTGGAGCGAAAAACAAGGGTTTAAAGTTAAAGAACTCAATTATCAGGAAGGTGATGTGGCAGGTATTAAAACCGTAACCATAGAAATTGACGGCGAATATGCTTTTGGCTACCTTAAAGGCGAAAACGGTGTGCACCGCTTGGTACGCATCTCCCCTTTTGACAGTAATGCCAAACGTCATACCAGTTTCGCCTCGGTTTATGTGTACCCTTTGGCCGATGACAGCATAGAAATAAATATCAATCCGGCTGATATTACATGGGATTTTGCCCGTTCGGGCGGTGCCGGTGGCCAAAACGTCAATAAGGTAGAAACCAAGGCTATTTTACGTCATAAACCCTCGGGTATTATGGTGGTAAATTCAGAAACCCGCTCACAATTAGAAAATCGCGAAAAGGCTATGCAAATGCTCAAATCGCAGTTGTACGAAATCGAGTTACAAAAACAACGCGCTAAACGCGATGATATTGAAGCCAATAAAAAGAATATCGATTTCGGCTCGCAAATTCGCAATTATGTCATGCATCCATATAAATTGGTTAAAGATGTGAGAACCGGTTGCGAAACAGCCCAAGTTGACGCCGTGATGAATGGCGATATAGATGCTTTTATTAAAGCGTATTTAATGATGCACAGCCACTAAAATATGACACATATTGATACCGTAATTTTTGATTTAGGCGGCGTTTTGGTCGATTGGAATCCGCGATATGTTTACAACGAAGTCTTTGAGGGAGACATCCAAAAAGTTGAATGGTTTTTAAACACAATCTGTACACCCGCATGGAATATACAACAAGATGCCGGTAAATTAATGGCCACAGCTACAGAAGAGTTGGTAGCACAATATCCGCAATACGAAAACTGGATTCGTCTTTATTACGACAGATGGGAAGACATGCTTAAAAGCAGTATGCCTCAAACCGTTACGCTTTTAAAAACTTTAAAAGCTACTAAAAAATACCGTTTGTACGCCTTGACCAATTGGAGTGCCGAAACTTTTCCTATTGCCATAGAGCGCTTTGACTTTTTACAATTATTTGAAGGTATTTTGGTTTCGGGCGAAGAAAAAATGATAAAACCACACAAAGAAATTTATGAATTGTGTTTAAACAGGTTTAATATACAAGCCTCAAGAGCCCTGTTTATAGACGATAATTTTGACAATATTAAAGGCGCGCAAACAGTGGGATTACAGACCATTCACTTTAAGAGTGTGGAACCCTTAAAAGAAGGCTTAAGAGCCTTTGGGATTGCAGGTGTTTAGTTAAAAATTACTACAAAAATTGCATTTATTTTATTCATTAACTTTGATTTGCTTCAAAGCTAATAATAGTACAGCCTACAGAAGTTTTTACCAACT
>CAZMBM010000009.1:0-28991 GCA_964564475.1 uncultured Flavobacteriaceae bacterium
AACAGTCTTCTTTGCGCATAAGGCCAAAAATAAATTAAGCTTTTTCTTCAGAATCCTTGGCAGGCGCTTCAGTCTCTGCAACAGGAGCTTTTTCGGCGGCTTGTGCTTCTTTTTGGGCTTCAATTTCAGCTTCGGCAGCGGCTTGTGCTTTTTCTTCGGCTTTTAAAGCTTCTTCGGCATCAGCTAAACGTTTGGCGTTAACCTCTTTTTCGGCAGCAAGCACTTTAGCTTTAGCTTCGGCATCAACTTTTGATAATCCGTCTTTTTTAGCATCTATTTTAGCTTCTTTTTCGGCTACCCAAGCGTTGAATTTTTCATCGGCTTGTTCTTCTGTTAAAGCACCTTTTCTAACGCCTCCAACCAGATGATTTTTTAACATCACACCTTTGTACGACAAAATAGCACGCGCAGTATCTGTTGGCTGAGCACCATTTTGCAACCATTTTACAGCACCATCAATGTCTAAATTGATGGTAGCAGGGTTTGTGTTTGGATTGTAAGTTCCTAGTTTTTCAAGGTATTTACCATCGCGTTTTGCACGGGCATCTGCAGCAATAATCCAATAAAATGGTTTGCCTTTTTTACCGTGTCTTTGTAGTCTAATTTTTACTGACATAAATAGTTAAATTTTGGGGTACACGACCCCGATTATTAAAATGTGCGCAAATGTACAAAATATTTATATTTTTAATCCTAATAATATGACTAAAGTGACGTCATTAAGTAATTTAAAGATTTTTAAGGTTTATTTTATTTTTGATACACAAACTAACAATTTGTCAATACTAATTCTATATTTCACAAAATATCTAAATGATAACGCGACACTTTGATAAAAGGTTAAAATATTTTACTTGTTTATAGAGTTTAACTTCTTCATTTTTATTGTTTAGTCACATTGTGTTATGTTATTTTAATGCAGATATACAGTTAGTTATGTTTTTTAAATTGAGTTTAGTTACATCCTGTTACATTTGTTTATACGGCCCAAAAGGGAATATACATTCTTGAATTGTCATACTCTGTTATTACTCCAGATTCTATAGATTCTTTGATAATACGTGAAACTATGGGGTAATTTTTTTTATCAATATTTAACCTTTCTCTTAAACTTTGATTGGTCATATATTCTCCCGAAACATATTTTAAACAACTGTGTTGGTAGCAGGCACGTATTTTATCGGGTTTAGACATTTGACGCAAAGATTTTGGTGAAAATAAAATAACACGAGTGTAATTATCGCCACTTAAAAAGTCTGGTGCAGGCAACTGAAAAAATTCGATTTCGTGAATCACTTTATCTATTCCACTGCCCCTTTCTTCACAAAAATTCATTCTGCGCATCAAACCCGCCAACATCTCATTTCTACTTTCTGGAGTATGGTCAATAAAACGTTTGATATCTATTAAAGGTTTTCCAGGATTTGAGATTTCTATCCTATTCTCGTAGATTTCTATCATTGGACTTGTCCCTTTAATAGAAAAGTCTTGATGAATAATGGCGTTGGCTATTAACTCTCTTATAGCTAATTCTGGATACATCCTTACTTCTTTTCTAAATACACGTCCTATCTCTTCGTTTGAAGGTAATTTATCATTCACATAATTTACAAGTCGTTCAAAAGCAATGGCATATCCAAACTTTCCTTCTTGCCTTTTATAGTATGTAATTTATTTTTCCCTTTATAGATTATTACTCTTGGTGCTTTTCTTTTTAAATGCTCAAAATCGTTTAAGTCTTTTGCAAAAAGTATGGCACCAAGGTTTGTTATATGGTATTTTTTTAGCCTAGGAAAGACTAACTTCTCTTCTATTAATTTTTCGAGAATACTTTTTTTATTTGCAGGTAATGGTATATTTAATAGTTTAAAAACTGAAGGATAATCTAATAACAATAATACTTTATCATCTGTTATATTACGCAGCGCATATTCTTTTTCAAAAATGGTAGTTTTTGCTTTTTGCCAAATTTTACTTTCTTTTTCAGGATGATCTTTTAGTTTTTTTTTATAACTACCAACTCTAATATAGGTAATTCCTTTAAATGAAATGGGCCTATTAAGAGTAGCATCAATTTGGAATATCACCACTTGTTCATTATTAATTTCTCCTTCAATTATTTTAAAGTCTATTTTAGCTTCTAATTGTGTAGCTAACCAATTTTCTAACTCTTGGTTACCTATTTTTTCTTCTCTAGGTTTAAATGTAGTGCCAACAATTTTATGAGTTTCGTTTTCTATGCCAAATACCAAATAACCATATTCTTTATTTTCGAGACAAGCCGAATTTGAAAGTGCCGAAATATACTCACCAATAAGTTGTGGGTTGTAGTTGTTTTCTTTAAACTCAACCCATTCTCTTTCTTGTGGTAAGGCTCTCAGTTCTTCTATTAATATTTCAAGTTCTTTTTGCTCCATTTTTAAGGCTTAGTTACATCTTGTATTGTGATTTTTATATTGAATATCTGTGCTTTGTACAAAAATACATACTTTTAGTCACACCCTGTTACATTACCTTTATTTTACTTGTTTTAGTTCAATTATCAAAACTATTTCTAATCTGTCTTTTTATTAAGTTTCAAATTTAAATAAACTTTTCTGTCATTGAGTTGAATATTTAGATACTTTGATGAGAGTCTCGAGGTTAATATAAAAAAGCTATGTGTAATTCTATAATATGAAGTGAAATTAAAACTATAAAACACAACCCTAATTTATTTGTTGATAAAAAAACAATTTTAGGTCTTTAAATGCTCTCGAATTATCTAATTTTAAAATCTAATTTTTTAGCAAATAAAAGCATCATTTATGTACTTGATATTTGATACAGAAACCACCGGTTTACCCAAAAAATGGAATGCCCCAATTACCGATACCGATAATTGGCCCCGTTGTGTTCAAATAGCTTGGCAGGTTCATGACGCTTTTGGAAACTGCATCTCTCATCAAGATTATTTAATTAATCCGGAAGGGTTTAACATCCCCTACGATGCCGAACAAATTCACGGTATTTCTACAGAATTGGCTCAAAAACATGGCCTGCCTTTGGCCGAGGTTCTCGAAAAATTTAATGCCGATTTGGCTAAAACAAAATTTATAGTCGGTCAGAATTTAGGATTCGATATCAATATTATGGGTTGCGAGTTTTACAGAATGGGTGTAGAAACAGCTTTGAATAACCTGCCCGTTTTAGATACCTGTACAGAAGATACTGCCAGACTATGCCAAATACCCGGTGGTCGCGGGGGTAAATTTAAACTCCCCACTTTAACCGAATTACACGCTCATTTATTCGGCGAACCTTTTGCCGAAGCCCACAATGCTACAGCCGATGTTGAAGCTACGGCACGTTGCTTTTTCGAACTCATCAGAATAGGTCGGTTTCCTGTAAATTTGTTGCAAGAAACACCCGATTATCTCGAAAGGTTTAAAGAAGTCAATCCTAATGTTATTGGTCTTGTTGGTTTAAAACATGTCAATTTAAAAGAAGCCAGTGAACAACTAAAACAACAAATTACAGCCTCAGATTTAGATGTAACTATTACAGACGAAGCGACCTTTAAGTTAGATACCGTCCCCTTTTCACACCTGCATAACCATTCGCAATTCTCTGTTTTACAATCAACGTCAAGTATAGAAAAACTTGTAAAAACAGCTGTAAAATACAAAATGCCCGCAGTAGCTTTGACAGATATTGGCAACATGATGGGAGCCTTCAATTTTGTATCGGAAGTTTATAAATACAATAAATCAATAGAAAAAACAGATGAGAATCTGGAGGACAATCAAAAACCACAGCAAAAATTAAAACCCATTGTTGGCTGTGTTTTTAATATTTGCGAGAATCATAAAGACCGCACACATAAAGATAACGGTTATCAAACGGTATTATTGGCTAAAAATAAGGCGGGCTACTATAATTTAACAAAAATGGCTTCTATTGCTTATACAGATGGTTTCTATTACGTGCCACGTATAGATAAAACCGTTTTAAAACAATACAAAGACAATATTATAGTATTAAGCGGCGACTTACGTGGCGAGATATCTAGCAAAATTTTAAATATTGGTGAACAGCAAGCCGAAGAAGCTTTACTTTGGTGGCAAGAGCAGTTTAAAGACAATTTTTATATAGAATTGATACGTCATAAACAGGAAAACGAAGACCATGTTAATAAAGTTCTTCTGGGTTTTTCTAAAAAACACAATATTAAAGTGGTAGCGACCAACACCACATTTTATATCGATAAAAATGATGCCGAGGCTCACGATATTTTATTGTGTGTAAAAGATAACGAGAAAAAAGACACCCCAAAAGGTCGCGGTAGGGGTTACCGCTTTGGTTTACCGAATGACGAATATTATTTCAAAAGTCCCGATGAAATGAAGGCTTTGTTTACCGATATTCCCGAAGCCATTCAAAACATTCAAGAAGTTGTAGATAAAATTGAGCCCTTTGAACTTGCTAGAGATGTTTTATTACCTAAATTTGATATTCCGGCTGATTTTCAAGATGTAAAAGATACCGAAGACGGCGGTAAACGGGGTGAGAATAATTATTTAAAGCATCTTACTTATTTGGGAGCCAAAGAACGTTATCCTATATTAGACGAAACCACAAAAGAACGAATAGATTTTGAGTTGTCTATTATCAAAAAAACAGGCTATCCGGGTTATTTTTTAATTGTTCAAGATTTTATAAAAGAAGCCAGAAAAATGGGCGTTTCCGTCGGGCCGGGACGGGGCTCTGCCGCAGGGTCTGTGGTAGCTTACTGTTTAAAAATAACCAATATAGATCCTATAAAATACGATTTACTTTTTGAGCGCTTCCTAAATCCCGACAGGGTATCGCTCCCCGATATCGATATCGATTTTGACGACGAGGGGCGTCAAAAAGTAATTGATTATGTCATTGATAAATACGGAGCCAATCAAGTGGCTCAAATTATAACTTACGGTACCATGGCGGCTAAATCGGCAGTGCGCGATACGGCGCGGGTACTCGATTTGCCCTTACAAGACGCCGACAGATTGGCTAAGATGATTCCGGGTATCAAACTCCAGAATATTTTTGGTGATGACGATAAAAGTAAAGCCAAACGCGGCAGTTTAAAAACCGATGAACAAGAAAGCGTTAAAGAATTAATTGCCTTGGCTCAAGGCGATACGCCCGAAGCCCAAACGCTTAATCAGGCTAAAGCTATTGAAGGTTCGGTAAGAAATACGGGTATTCATGCCTGTGGAATCATTATTTCGCCCGAAAATATTTCAAATTTGGTGCCGGTGGCTAAAGCCAAAGATTCTGAGATGTACGTCACCCAATTCGACAATCATGTGGTAGAAAATGCGGGTCTCCTTAAAATGGATTTTTTGGGTTTAAAAACATTGACGCTTATTAAAGATGTAGTTAAAATTGTCAAAGCCCTTCACAATATAAGCCTCGTTCCGGATGATTTTCCGCTTGACGATGACAAAACGTTCGAGCTCTTTCAGCGTGGCGAAACGGTGGGTATTTTTCAGTACGAATCGCCCGGTATGCAAAAAAACCTCAAGGCCTTAAAACCGACAGATTTTGCCGATCTCATTGCGATGAATGCCCTGTACCGACCGGGACCGATGGATTATATCCCATTATTTATTCAGCGTAAACACGGCGAAGAAGCCATAGAGTACGACCTTCCGATAATGGAAGAAATCCTCAAAGAAACCTATGGGGTTACAGTGTATCAAGAACAGGTGATGCTGTTGTCGCAAAAGTTGGCCAATTTTACAAAAGGCCAAGCCGACGTATTGCGCAAAGCTATGGGTAAAAAGATTATTGCCTTGCTTGATAAATTAAAACCTAAATTTATAGAAGGCGGTAAAGCCAATGGCCATCCCGAAGAAATTCTCGAAAAAATATGGAAAGACTGGGAGAAATTTGCGGCCTATGCCTTTAATAAATCGCATTCAACCTGCTATGCTTTTATAGCTTATCAAACAGCTTATTTAAAAGCCCATTATCCGGCCGAATTTATGGCAGCATGTCTGTCAAATAACATGAATGATATCAAACAGGTAAGTTTTTTTATGGAAGAGTGTAAACGCTCGGGTATTGCTGTTTTAGGCCCCGATATAAACGAGAGTTTTTACAAATTTTCTGTCAACAAACAAGGCGCTATTCGTTTTGGTATGGGGGCTGTAAAAGGCGTGGGTGCCAACGCCGTTAAGGCCATTGTTAAAGAACGGAAAGAACACGGCGCTTACCGTTCAATTTTCGATGTTGCCAAACGTATTGATTTGCGTGCGGCCAATAAAAAAGTTTTTGACGGTCTTATTTTAGCAGGAGCCCTCGACTCTTTAGATACAACAGTTAACCGTTCTCAATATTTTGCTCTAGATGAAAAGAATCAAACTTTTATAGAAAAAGCCATTCGCTTTGGCAATAAATACCAAGAAAATAAAAATGCGGCACAGGTATCGCTCTTTGGTGAAGCTTCTGAAGTGCAATTTGAAGAACCTAAATTCCCGTATTGCGAACCTTGGGGGGTTATGGAAAAATTGGCCAAAGAAAAAGAGGTGATTGGCATGTACATTTCGGGTCATCCGCTTGATGATTATAAAGTAGAACTCACCAATTTTTGTAATGCCAATGTGGCCTTGTTTAACAATCAAGATAAATTGGTAAACAGAGAACTCACCTTTGCAGGAATAGTTACAGATGTACAACACCGTATTTCTAAAAACGGTAAAGGTTGGGCGTCCTTTGTTGTTGAAGATTTTTCTGATGTGTATGAGTTTAGAATGTTTGGAGAAACCTATTTAAAATTTAAACACTTTTTAGTGCCCAATTCGTTTTTACATTTTAAAGTGCGTATAGAAAAAGGGTGGAAAGAAGGACAAACACTTCTTAAATATTTAGACATTAAAATGCTACAAAACATTTTGACCGACTTAACTAAAAAGATAACTTTAAATATTGATTTAGATAAATTGTCTGAAGCTTTTATAAAGGAAGTAAAAACAACACTTAAAAAATATAAGGGTGATAAAAAAGTGAGTTTTGAGCTTGTTGACAGAGACTCGAAAATTACTTTAAAAATGCACAGTTTGAGTTATAAAGTTAATATGTCTAAAGACCTTTTAGAAGATTTAGAAACCCATCAAATTAATTTTAATTTGAATTAAAATTAGGTCCAAAAATCATCAGGATTAAAAGGGATATCGTCATCGGGGTCGTGGGTGTCGTAATCTACGCCCGGTGGATTAAACAAGCCCCAACGGTCTATAATATAGTTCCACGGGTCAAATGTTTTTACCCATTCGGCAAACAGAATTCTAAATTCTTCTATTTCATCGCGCAGTAATTGCAGATAGTCTGCCTCTTTGTAACCACTAATTCTAAGGCCGGTACAATCGGTCATAATTTCGCGCGCCGCTTTTCGGATAATGGCGGCATTTTCCATTTTTAGGTCGTAAATTTCTACAGCTTCTGCACCGCTAATTTTAGCAGGAATCATTGTGGCATTTGCACTGATGTATTTAGCGTAGTGTTTTAATGAATCGCGTTCAAACTCATTTAGATTTGCAGTATCTTCATTCTCTACGCTTTCTACAATTTTTAGGCTTAAGTGTCTAATTTCTTCGGCCTTTTTAAAAAGAGGCATTTTTTTGATGCGCTCGTGGGCGTTGTCTTTGTCGTCTTCGAACATTGTTTTAGAGTTTGTTACAAAGTTAACGAACAGTAAATATAAATCTACATATAATTTTCATATTTCGTACTTTTACCACTCTAATTTTTACCGATGAACATCCACTTTATAGCTGTAGGTGGCAGTGCTATGCACAACCTAGCCATTGCTTTATACAAACAAGGTCATTATGTTACAGGAAGTGACGACGCTATTCACGAGCCGTCAAAGTCGCGATTGGCAGCCAAAAATTTATTACCCCAATCTTTTGGTTGGTTTCCCGATAAAATCACATCCAAAATAGATGCTGTAATTTTAGGTATGCATGCCAAACCCGATAATGTAGAGTTGCTAAAAGCACAAGGGTTGAGATTGAAAATTTATTCGTACCCCGAGTTTCTTTACGAGCAGTCAAAAGATAAAATCCGTGTGGTTATTGGGGGCAGTCATGGCAAAACCACCATTACGGCTATGATTTTACACGTGTTGCACTACCACAACAAAGCGGTTGACTACATGGTGGGGGCACAACTCAGCGGATTTGACACCATGGTACACTTAACCAAAGAAAACAAATTTATGCTACTTGAAGGCGATGAATATTTGAGCTCGCCCATAGACAGACGCCCAAAATTTCATTTGTACAAACCCCACATTGCCTTGATAAGCGGTATTGCATGGGACCATATAAATGTATTTCCCACTTTTGATGACTACCTTGAGCAGTTTAAAATATTTGTCGATTCGATTATCCCAAAAGGGACAATAATTTACAATATTGAAGATAAAAATGTCAAAAAAATCGTAGAAGAATCCACAAACGATGTGCATAAAATAGGGTATCAAACACCTCAACATTATATTAAAAACGGCATTACTTATTTAAAGACTCTGAATGGTGAAGTCCCTTTAGCTGTTTTCGGGGATCATAATCTTCAAAATTTGGCCGGCGCCAAACTTATTTGTGCACAAATGGGTGTTGATGAAAATGCTTTTTACAAAGCTATTGTGAGTTTTAAAGGAGCCGATAAACGCTTACAAAAAATTGCTGAAAATGACACAACGGTTATCTTTAAAGATTTTGCTCATGCGCCCAGTAAAGTTATGGCAACAACACAAGCTGTAAAAGTACAATATAAGGAACGCAGATTATTAGCTTGTTTAGAGTTGCACACTTATAGCAGTTTGAATCCCAAATTTTTAAAGCAATACCAAAAAGCATTGGATGCTGCCGATGAAGCCGTGGTTTTTTATGCGCCAAAAGCGCTTGCTATAAAACAATTAGCGCCTATTTCGGCAAGGCAGATTAAAGAAGCCTTTAAAAGAGACGATTTAAAAGTGTTTACAGACCCCAAAGATTTTAGCGATTATCTGTTCAGTCAGAATTTAAACAATACCGCTTTGCTTTTAATGAGTTCGGGTAATTATGGGGGATTGGATTTCGAAAAGCTTTGTGAGCTATTCATTATCTTTTAAAACAAACAGGCAAAATTTCGCCTTTAGCCAAACAATATTTTTCAATGGTCTCAGGACTGAGTTGCTCGGAATAATTGACTTCTTTAACGGTAAATCCCACAGCTCTTAGGCGGTCAAAATAATCGCGACCATAAACACGCACGTGGTCGTATTGGCCAAAATGTTTTTGGCGTTCTTTGGGTTTTGTAATGCTAAAATCTTCGTAAGTTTTATCACGGTCTATGTCTTGTGGTACTTGAAAAACACCAAAACCACCGGGTTTTAAAACCCTAAATAGTTCTCGCATAGCTTTTGCATCATCTTCAATATGTTCTAACACATGGTTGCAAAAAACCACATCAAAACTATTATCTGCAAAGGGAAGATTTAGGATATCGGCTTTTACATCAACATGAGGGGCATAGAGGTCGGCTGTGGTATAATCCAGATTTTTAAGTTTTTTAAAACGTTTTAAAAAACATTGTTCGGGCGCCATATGCAGCACTTTTAAGGAGGCCGTAAAAAAGTCGGTTTCGTTTTGTAAGTACAACCACAACAAGCGGTGACGCTCTAACGACAGTGTGCCGGGGGCTAAAACACTGGGGCGTTGTGCCTCGTAACCATAGGGTAAAAATGTACGATAAGAATGGCCGTCAATAGGGTCTGTATAAGTGTGGCCCTTAAACCAGACAGCTAAAAAAGGTTGTGCAAAATAACTCAACTGTATCAGCCAAGGACGTGGAATGGTATTTAATATGACTTTAAAAAAGCCCATAAGTTATATAACAAGTGCTGTTTTTCTAAAAGCTTCTTCTTCATCACTTTCAATACCCAATGCTTTATAAATATACTTAAAAGTTGATAAAAGTTCTGGTTTGCCATCAACAATGGCTACATCGTGTTCAAAGTGTGCCGAAGCTTGGCCGTCTGCTGTTAAAATGGTCCAACCGTCATTTAGTTGCTTAATGCGGTGTGTTCCCATATTAATCATAGGTTCAATAGCCACAACCATGCCTTCTTTAAATTTTTTGCCCCGTCCGCGGTGTCCGTAATTGGGCATTTCGGGGTCTTCGTGCATTTTTCGCCCCAAACCGTGGCCTACCAACTCGCGTACCACGCCATAACCGTGTTTTTCTGTGTATTGCTGAATGGCACACCCCACATCGCCTACACGATTTCCGGCCCTAAATTGGGCAATGCCTTCGTAGAGACTTTCTTTGGTTATTTTGAGTAATTTTTTAATGGCTTCGTCAACTTCTCCCACTTCAAAAGTATAGGCGTGATCGCCGTAAAAATCATTTTTTAAAGCCCCGCAATCTACAGAAATGATACTGCCTTCTTCAAGAGGCTTGTCGTTTGGGATACCGTGAACCACTTGGGCATTCGGACTCATACAAAGCGTGTTAGGGAAGTCGTAGAGACCCAAAAATCCGGGTTCGGCTTTGTGGTCTCTAATAAAAGTTTCGGCTAACTTGTCTAAATACAAAGTTGTAACGCCGGGTTTTATCTCATCGGCCAACATGCCTAAAGTTTTAGAAACGATAAGAGCACTTTCGCGCATCAGAGCTATTTCTTCTTTTGTTTTTATATGAATCATTGTCAATTTTAATAAGCGACAAAGATAATTCAAAAAAAGGATTGGTAATGACTTTGATTAAAAAGTAAGGCCTATAAAAATGATTTTTAACAGTATTTTCGTTAAAATTTCGCCGTAATTTTACACAAAAATCAGAATTATGTACAAAGCGGTGAGCGCCCAAGAGGCGGTAAAGGTTATAAAATCGGGTGATAGGGTTTATATACAGGCGGCAGCCGCAGCACCACAAATGCTAATAAATGCTATGACAGAGCGGTATAGCGAGCTTAAAAACGTAGAAGTGTGTCATCTACATACCGAGGGAAAGGCACCCTATGCCAACATAAAATACAAAGACAGTTTTTGTGTCAATTCTTTTTTTGTAGGAAGCAATGTCCGCCTTACTTTAAAGCAAGGAAACGGCTCTTACACGCCTGTTTTTTTAAGTGAATTACCGCTGTTATTTAAACGCCAAATTATCCCGATTAATGTGGCTATGATAATGGTTTCGCCACCCGATAAGCACGGTTATTGTTCATTGGGGGTTTCGGTAGAAGCCACTTTAGCCGCTATTGCCAATGCCAAACATGTTATAGCACAGATTAACAAATTTATGCCACGCACCCATGGCGATGGGCTTATTCATATTTCTGAGCTCGATACTTTTGTTGAAGAAGACAGTCCCTTAACAGAGCATAAAATCCCGAAACCTACTAAAATAGAACAAAAAATAGGCGATTATATTGCCGAATTAATTGACGACCGAAGTACTTTACAAATGGGTATTGGCGTGATACCCAATGCGGTTTTAGGTAATTTGGCCAATCATAAAGACTTGGGATTACATACCGAAATGATGTCTGACGGTGTGATTGATTTGATTCTAAAGGACGTCATAAATTCTAATTACAAAGCGGTTAACCCCGGACGCGCTTTGGCCACATTTGCACTGGGCAGTAAACGTTTGTACGACTATATTGACGACAATCCTTTTGTAGAAATGCGTGCGGCAGATTATGTAAACGACGTATCTGTAATTAGGCAAAACCCTAAAATGGTATCGATAAATTCGGCTATAGAAGTTGATGTAACCGGGCAGGTATGTGCCGACTCTATCGGTAAAAATATTTATTCGGGGGTTGGCGGACAAATGGATTTTATTCGCGGCGCCTCGTTAAGTGAAGGAGGAAAAGCTATTATAGCCCTCCCTTCGACGACTAAAAGTGGTGTAAGCCGAATTGTACCTTTTTTAAAACAAGGAGCGGGTGTGGTCACCACCAGAGCCCATGTGCAATACATTATAACAGAATACGGTGTGGCTAATTTATATGGCAAGACCTTAGACCAACGGGCCAAAGCCTTAATAAATATTGCCCATCCCGATTATAGAGAAAGTATAGAAAAGGCTTATTTTGAACGGTGATTTAAGGTTTTAAAAAAGACCAAAATCCTTTTTTAGGCATCACATCACCCAGAGCTTTACCGTTGCTTATGAGCTGGTAAATTTCGCCCCAGTCTTTCATGCCACCAATATTTCTGTCGTCTATATAAATATCGGCATATATTTTCCGACTGATGTGATCTTCTAACTTTTCGCCTTCAAAGCTGTTGTTTACGGCGTAGAATTCGACGCCGTGTTTTTTACAAAAATCAACCGCTTCTTTAAGTAAATCACCCCCACGATAGGTCCATAGTATAAGACGATGTCCATCTTGTTGTAAGGCTTTTAAAGTGTCAAAAGCAAACATTATAGGTCGGCCTATTTTAGGATAGGCGGCTTCTACAATGGTTCCATCAAAGTCAACGGCAATAATTAGAGAATTTTGCGGAATCATTTGGTTAAATTTTGGAACAAATATACTTTTTTTATCAAACTAATGGCTTTTGTGTCATAATTTTAGGTTGTGCAATGCCCATAAGTTTTAAAATAGTAGGGGCAACGTCACTTAATATGCCGGAGTTTATTTTCTTCAGGTCTTTATCTACCAAGATTACAGGTACAGGGAAAGTTGTGTGCGAAGTGTTGGGTGTACCATCTTCGTTTATCATTTTTTCACAGTTGCCATGGTCGGCAATAATGATAGTGGTATAATTGTTTTCTAAGGCTGTTGAAACCACACCTTTAACACAGGTGTCAACAGCTTGACAGGCTTTTATAGCCGCTGTCATCACGCCGGTATGACCCACCATATCGCCATTGGCAAAATTGAGACACACAAAATCTACGTTTCCTTTTTTGAGTTCGGGAACAATAGCATCACGGATTTCATAAGCGCTCATTTCGGGTTTTAAATCATAGGTAGCTACTTTGGGTGAAGGACATAAAATACGGCTTTCGCCTTCAAAAGGTTCTTCGCGTCCTCCCGAAAAGAAAAAGGTAACGTGTGGGTATTTTTCTGTTTCGGCTATACGGATTTGTTTTTTGTTATTTTTTTCTAAAATTTCACCTAGAGTTTCTTTTAAATCGTCTTTTGGGTAAACTATGTGTAAACCCTTAAAAGTAGCGTCATAATTTGTAAGGGTTACAAAATATAAAGGAACTTTTTGCATGCCGAATTCAGAAAAATCTTGTTGCGTAAGGACTTGCGTCAATTCTCTACCACGGTCTGTTCTAAAGTTAAAATAGATAACCACATCGCCTTCTTTAATTGTTGTTACGGGTTGGTTATTACTGTTTACTTTTACGATAGGTTTAATAAATTCGTCGGTAATATTATTGGCATAACTGTTTTTGAGGCTTGATATTAAGTCTTTGGTTTTTTCTCCCTCACCGTTTACGAGCGCTTTATAAGCTAAGGCAATACGTTCCCATCGTTTGTCGCGGTCCATGGCGTAGTACCGACCTATTATACTGGCCATTGTTCCGGTAGTTTTTTCTAAATGATGCTCTAAATCGGCTATAAAACCCACGCCCGATTTCGGATCGCAATCACGGCCATCGGTAAAGGCGTGCACAAAAACATTTGGAATATTATTATCGGCAGCTGCTTGTGTTAAAGCTTTTAAGTGGTTGATATGTGAATGGATACCACCATCAGACAGCAAGCCTATAAAATGAACACTCTTACTATTATCTTTGGCGTAATTAAAAGCTTTAACTATTTCTTTTTCACGAGCTAAAGAGCCATCGGTTGCCGCTAAATTAATTTTCACGAGATTTTGATACACAATACGTCCGGCGCCTAAGTTCATATGCCCTACCTCCGAATTACCCATTTGTCCTTCGGGCAAGCCTACGTTTAAACCGTCAGTACGCAAACTGGCGTGGGGGTATTTTTTATAAAGAGCATCTATAAAAGGCGTGTTGGCATGGTCTATGGCAGACACATCGGGATTTTGTGCCATACCCCAACCGTCGAGAATCATTAAAACAACTTTTTTGTGCATGGGTAATCAATTATGAGAGACAAAGGTACAAACTTAGTGAGCAAGTTTGAGGCCTTTTAAACGAATTTAACGAAATGGTTTTCGCTTAAAAGTCGAAGTACCAATTAAACAAATCAGTCCTAAAACCTAGGTTAAACCAAGTGGTTGTAGTGGGGCCAAAATTGGCTGTAACAATGCTTGGTGTAAACTTACGATAAGTAATATTGGCAAATAATTTAAGATTGGTTGCGGGATTTATCAGGTAGCCGGCTCGTAAATCGCCTATAAAAATTGACGTTTTATTGCCTTGCCCTATGGTTTGACCAAAATCGCTCCCTCTTTTGTTATAATCTATATAAATATTACCGCCATAGCTTGTAGCATCGCCTTCAATGTCAAAGCCTTTTATGCCAAAAACAAGTTTGGCATCGGCGTACCAACGGTCTTTTTTGTAACGGGCTATTACGATAAATTCGCGAAAATTAGCTCCCCAAGGATGGGCTATGGGTTGGTTAAAATGGGCATAGTTCAGTAAGGGGTTGGCATGTGAATAGGTAAAAGGCCTTACAATATTGAGCTCGGCTTGTAAATGAAGGTTTTCTATGTTAAAGGCGTTAAAGTACTTTGCACCAAATTGAAACCCAAATTTATTGGCCCAAAAACCATCGCCGGAAGTGAGTTTACTCAGTTTTAGCTCATCTAACAATACCTGATTGTACACCAAAAACGAGTCAGAAAATTTATATTTAGTGCTGAACCCAAGTAGTGCATTACCGGCTGTTTCGCCTCTTGCAAACTCAAGGGGTCTAAATAAGATAACAGGATTTATGAAATTAATATTTAAGCCGCTATTATTTTTATTATCTGAAATGACAGATTCAAAAAGACTGATATTTAAGCGTTTATTTACATTATAACTCAAGTGATGCATCACTATGAATTTACGCGCACTGGCACCGTTTACTTGAGCCGAGGGACGGACATCATCCATAAAAAGCCACAGGTTGGTATAGCGAATCTTCCAAAAAGTGGTGGTGATTTTAACATACGGTGAAGGCGAAGCCACATCCGATAAAAATAAAGAGCGATACCCATCGCCTATAAAGTTTTTACCATGACCGAACTGAAAATTAAAAAATTGATTGGGGGTGTAAGATATGTACCCCTCGGCCACAGGATAATCAAAGCCATCGCCGTTAAAAGATTTGGCTTTACCGCGCCCCGGTACCAACCCGTTTGAAAAAACAGGACGGTTGTCAGAAATATACCGATTTATATATTCGGCAAAACGCCCTTGACTTTCGTAGATAACCGACGAAAAATTAAACTGAGACCCCAGTCCCCCTTGAATCTGCACAGCTCGGGTGTTGTTGTAAGTATAGGGTAGGTTAGAATTGTCTTTTCCCAGTTGTAAATCGGCCACAGGATTTAGTGTAAACCAAAAATCTTTGTCTTGTACAATAAACATGTGCTCATTAAAAAACTTTCTGCCAAACCAAGAGTTTTTGGGTTTTATAAGGGCATTTTTTTGAGCATCTAAATCGACATATTTTGTAGCCACTTCGTAACGATAGGGTTTAAATCCGGTGTGTGCATTGCTGTTTTTGTTGAATTGGTAATCTAAAAAAGTATAGTCTTCTTGTGAAAGAGGAATGTTTAAAGCACTTTGATGTTCGGGGTAAAAACCTTTTTGCGTAATGGCTTTTTTAACGATACGCGGTTTTAATTTTCTAGGCGTTTTGGGCTTTTTAAACTTTCTGACAAAGAGTTGTTTGGGTTTTTGTTTTGCGATAGAAGCTTGTTGTGGGGCACTGCCAAGCGGAATGGTAAGCGGAAAAATAAAGCGCATTTCTACAGGCCGTTTGCCGTACAAAGCCGGTTTGGCAGGGGGCAATTCTTTAAAGACTTGTTTTAATATTTTTTTTAAAGATTCATATTTGGTATCAACGTACAAAACTTCAAATTCGCCTTCTCGGTTGACTTGAAAAAGGACGTTTAAAGTACCTTTATAGGCATCACTTAAAAGGTCTTCGGGTAAAATAATTTTTTGAAGCACGTTTTTCTTAACACTGTTTTCAAAACAATTTTGGAGGGCTTCTTTGTCGGTTTGATTACAGCCTTTAAAAACAGGATATTTTTCTATTTGTGCCGAAACAGTTAGAGAAAAAGTACAGAGAAGTAAGAAAAGAAGTTGGTTTTTTAACATCAGCTAATTTTGGTTACAACATTGTTTTTTAATTGATATTCTTCTTTACTTTCAGGACAAATGGCAAAACCCTTGTCATCAAAATGCAGACGATGGCCGTATTCACTAATCCATCCAATCTGTTTGGCAGGATTTCCCACAACTAAAGCGTAAGGAGCTACTTCTTTTGTGATGACACTGCCGGCGCCAATTAAGGCATATTCACCGATATTATTACCACAAATAATGGTGGCATTGGCGCCAATACTGGCACCCTTTTTAACAATAGTCTCTTGATATTGTCCACGTCGCAGTACAGCACTACGTGGATTTATAACGTTAGTAAATACCATAGAAGGTCCTAGAAAAACATCGTCTTGGCAAATAACACCTGTATAAATAGATACGTTATTTTGTACTTTTACGTTGCGTCCTAATTTAACTTGGGGTGATACCACTACATTCTGACCGATATTACATTTTTCGCCAATTTCACATGGGCTCATAATATGACTAAAATGCCAAATTTTAGTACCTTTTCCTATTTGACAATCGGCATCTATAATAGCAGATTCATGGGCGAAATAATCTTTCATATTGATTGTGTTTTAATAGTTACGAATGTACTAATTTATTATAAAAAAATCCCATTTCTAATTTAGAAACGGGATTGTATAGCAAAGTAAATTAATTATATAATTTAATCTTGTACGTTAAATACGATGGGCAGACTGTATTTTACACCTACAGCACGTCCGCGTTGTTTACCGGGTATCATTCTAGGAATTAATCCTACAACGCGTGCCGCTTCTTTTTCGAGACGTTTATGAGGCGCACGTGCCCTAATGTCAACCACTCTACCTGTTTTGTCTATCTTAAACATAACAAAGATTCGTTTTCTACCGGGCGTTAAACCGAGGTCTGCTGCTAAATCTACATTAAATTTTCTATTTACAAGTTTTGTAATACTATTAGATAAACACTTTTTTTGTTGTGATTTGGGCTTACCTTCGCAACCCGGGTAAATAGGTGCATTTTCAATAATTGCAAAAGGAACATCTTCGGCCACATCTTCTTCCTCATCAACTACTTCAATGTCTTCAACTTCAACTTTTTCTGTTTCATCTGTCTCGGTAGATTCTAAAATAGTTTCTTCAACTTCCTCCTTATCTTCTACAACCTGAATAATTTCGGGAGCAGGTGGTGGTGGTGGTGGTGGTTTTACAGGTTCGATACGCTCTGTGAGAGGGATGTCTTCTTCTAAGTCGTCATTCATGTTTAGGTCACCTAAAGATGATATTGTTCTGTCGTACGTTTTATATTCTACAGATAAAAGTACAACCAATAAAGCCAATACCAAGCCTAGTTGCATAAAGAACTTACTGTAATTTTCTAAGTTCGCTTTGGGATTCTTTTTTAACTTCATGCGTAAATAGTTTTAAAGTGTGCTAATTTAATAATTTAATTATAACATGTGCAACTAATTTAATTATTTTGAAAAATAATTGTTTTTGTAGGCACTGTAGGATTTAACATTTTATTTTTTTTAAAAATAATGCCATTTTTAAAAAGCTTTATCAGACACTAATGATTTAAAAGTAAAGTTCCTTTGCGAGCTATTTTAATTCTTTAAAGTGAGTTTATAAATCCATTCAAAAGTAATAAGCGCAATAAAAATACCAATGCTATTTGCAAATACATCGTATAAACTGCCCGTTCTGTAGGTAGTAAAGATTGATTGTAATATCTCAATAATAATGCCATAAAAAAAAAGGCCAAAGACTATTAATGTTTTTGCCTTTATATTTTTGAGAGGCTTAAAGTAAAACAGCCAGCTTAGACTGAGAATGGTGTAAGCAAAAGTATGAAGTATTTTATCTGAATTATCTACATCGCCCAATAAGTCATTTTTAATGGGGATCAGGCTAAAAACGAGAATAAAAATACTGAGTATTAAAGCTATATAAAGTATTTTATCCTTCAATAAGAGCTTTATAAGCTTCTGCATCTAATAAATTATCTAAATCTGCACTATTTGTCAAAGTAACTTTTACCATCCATCCCTCACCATAAGGGTCGGTGTTTACTAATTCGGGTTGGTCTTCCAGGGTTTCATTAAATTCGGCTATTTCTCCCGAAACAGGCAATATTAAATCCGAAACTGTTTTTACGGCTTCAACAGTTCCAAAGACCGCGTCTTTGTCAAGGGTTTCGCCAACAGTATCAATATCAACATAAACAATGTCTCCTAACTCACTTTGTGCAAAATCGGTTATGCCTACTGTTGCTGTGTTACCGTTAATGGCAACCCATTCGTGATCTTTTGTAAACTTTAAATTTGAAGGAATAGTCATTTTATTATATAATTTATTAATTTCCAAGTGTATATCGAAAGCTAAAACCTGCGCTAATCGATTTTCGTGGAAAGGTTGTTGAGATTGCAAATCTAGAAGTATTTTGGTCATAAAAAAAGCTTGCCATCATATTTTTTGTCAAATTATAATCGGCTAAAAACTTAAAAGAGACTAATTTTTGACCACCCGTTACTTGGTTGTTGTCTTTGTCTAGGGCACGAATAACGGTAGAATTATCGCGAATAGATAAATCGGCCTTTAAGTTTAAATCGCCTTTGTAAATAGTTTGACTATTGCCGTTTTTTATACGTAATTGTAAATCTTTGAAGCGGTAACCGATACCAAAAACATACTCTTTTCCGCGAATTTCTGTCAAAGTATTGTTGTTGAAATTTAAATTAAATGCCTTATCTCTTTTGAGCTCGGCTTTAAAAGATAAAGCGTTTTTCATTCTAAAATCTACTTTTATCAAAGGAGAAAAATCTTCTATTAAATTTATACTGTTAACTAAGACATCACTGTTAAAATTATTGGCCTTATTCTTGTTGGATGCCCCAAACGGGTTGTTGGCATCGTACTGTAAATTATTGGTAAAACCTGTAATACCGTAAGAAGCTCTATAGCCGTTAGAAAGTGTGAAGTTGCTGAAATTTTCTTTGAACCATTTTAACTTCATGAGGCCTCTGTAGGTTATTTTCCAATTTGGAATAGGTGTATTTCTAAAAGTATTTAATGATATTTTTGAAGCATCTTTTCCCGAATAGGCCGCTAAAAAAGCAGGTAAAACAACCTGTTGGCTAATTTCTCCAAAACCATTGGTTGAAGATAATCCGGCTTGTCTGGCCAAACGGTTTGCTATAATGTCTCTGTTGGCTTTAAAGGTCTTAAAAGTATCGTCACCATTACCGTCAAAAGAGGTTTTTATCATAATGAAACTGATGCTAAAATTACCTGTAGTGTTAATTGGCCCATTTGCAAAAACATTGTCAATGACGTCAATTTGTTGGCTGTCATTACTTGTAAAAATTCTATTGGCGATAATATCAATTTGCAAGTCTTTAAAGGGTCTTATATCAGCATTTAAATCTAACTTGTCATAATGGGTAGTTGTAAAAGTTTTATTGTAAATAGGGTCGGTAGCACTTCTAGAAATTAACCAGCCCTTAGTTAAAGCCAAGTCGCGAATGTCAGTTTGACTGCCAAATACAAATCCAAATGTAGGTGCTAAGCCTCCCGAAAAATTATTACGTCCTAAAAAGCCGATTTCGGGGACATACCCCGGCAAAAAAGTGCCATTATTTGAAGTATAACTTATGTCTATTTTTTTAAGAGATGTTAAAATGTCGAGACCGGTATTGAGTATTTTATCGGTAATATTTTGTTTTGTATTGGTTTTATTGTCGGATGTGTTTTTGGTTTTTCTCAATTTTTCTATACCCGATGTTTTGTATAATTTGTTAAAATTTATTGATGTTGTTAAAACATTTGTATTGGCATTGCTAATACTGTTTCCAACAGATTCTACAACGGTTTTAGAAGAAGCCTGCCAATCAAAATCGGCCGTATAGGTATAAGTGCCGGTCAAAAAATCTAGATAAGGAATTTTGCTTAAAGGTATCTTATAGGTGGCATTAAAAGTTTGGTGATAGTTTTGAGGACGGCCTACTTTAAAAAAGCTATCAAAAATTTTGACATTGTCGTTTTCAAAATTATCGTAAATATAATTATTGGTCGCTCTTAAACCAAAATCAAAAGATTTTGTGAGATTATAAACAATGTTATAATCCCAATCAAATAAAAAGTAACGTTGTTTTAGGGTTGGCAAATCGGGTAATCCACCCACTAAGGTTCGGGCGAGTTGTTCGTTGTAAGTTCTACGTATGTTACTGTTTATAGCTAATGAAGTGGGTAGCAAGTTAAAATTTAAATCTTTTAAAAATTTTAAATAAGGTTTTTTGCTAAAGAATTTAGTCTTTTTAAAAGGTTCTAAAACAAAGGGTTTAAAGGTGTAATTATAAGTAGCAGAAGCTCTTACGTTTTGGTCTTTTAAGAGTTTGGTGTTGTAATCGCGGTGATATGTTTGGTTGTAAGCATAAGACACCGAAAAGTTTTCTACATCGTAAGGTTTTTTCTTTTTGTCTTGATTGGTGCGCTCTTTTCTAACATTCATAAAACTAATACTGCTGCGTTGTGTATAGTCTCTAGAGTCATCTTTACTGGTTTTAGAATCTTTAAATAAGATATCTTGAAGTTGGGGGTCGTATTTCGGGTCTCTAAATTCTTCGGCAGTGCTGTAAGACATCGGCAGGTTTATGCCCCACTTTTTAGGAAATAATTTTCCGAAATTAACATTGGAAATTATATTGTATTGTTTTACATCTTCTTGACTGCGATCGTTTACACGTTGGTCTATAGAACCAAAACCAATTGACGAAGCACTGCCTACAAAAGAAATATCGGCAAAATCGGCAAAATTACCATCGGCATTAATATTTGCCGACCATCCACCTTTATTATCAAATTGGGCGACACGTAATTCGTTAAACCAAACTTCGGTACTTTTAGGTGAATTAGTCGTGTTTTTAACCCCCAGTGTTACAGCCTTTATATTGGCTAAATTGGGATTGCCAAAAACGCGCAATTCAATACCGTTTAAGTCATCAAAAACGGGTGGACTACCAATTGACGGAAACAAAGTATTAATGGGAATATTGCCGTCTAAACGCAAGACTTTTAATTTTCCAAATTTTTCTAGAGCAATATTCAAGGCATTGGCATCTGGCCAAATTTCTTCTGAAGTAACAGCATTAAAAGGCGTTACCGATAGAGGTACTTCTATTTGATAGTAATTTTCGTCAATGTCACTACCCAAACGTATTATGGCCTTTAAGTCGCCGTCTTGTAAAGTGGGTTGCCCTATCACACTTTCGGCATGTATAAAAAGTTTGAGTTTTTTAAACATACGTATATCCATACTGACGTTTTTAAAGACAGCTCTTGTTTCTTGTGCGCCCAGATCTTTTATTTTTATTGACAGACTCTGTTCATCTTGACGTTGAATAGTTGTACTTCCCTGTAAGCGTTCTCTTCTAATGCCCGGAGGCAATACGTATGGAATAGGTTGACGGCCTTCGTTTTCTATAATATTTACCACACCTACAACAAAATTCTGAAGCTGAACACCATCTAAATTTACAGGTATATTGGGGGGTGCAGGTAATGTTTTGGTGTAACGTCGCCAATCACCACGAACCAATTCAAATTCGCCAAAACGCAAAACAACGGGTATTTTAAATTGGGTTAAAAACATGCGTATAAAGCGAATAGAGTTAAAGTTAGAAATACCGTTTATGGCCTCGTCGGGCGATTTTACCGGAATCCTAAATTGGTACCATGTAGCTACTTCTGTTGTGCCGTCAGGAAGCGTTATGTTTACTTCGCGCCTGTCTACAATATTGTTTTTCCCCACAACCAAATCGGTTTTATTTAAAGATACTTTGTATTGAAAGTAACTTTCAACCGTATTCATAGTTTGGTCTCTGTCAATATCCTCCACATCCGGAAACGAGGTGGCCGATGTTGGAAAGGGTTCTGTAGAGAGGTTTGCCGTAGGTGAATTTCCTTGAGTATTGGTGTAGTTTTTATAACGATTTATAATAGAAGCGTTGGCGTCGTCTAAATCTGCACCTCTAAAATAATGATAATTATCTGAGGCAGGGTCAATTTGCATCTGTGTTTTTAAAGCGGGAGGTAAAAGGTCTAAAAAGTTGCTAAAACGTGTGTTTTCTTCGGTATCGTTTAACCCGTCTAATCCAAGATCTTGGTTAACTCTTGCTTGATCTTGTTCGTCAAAAGCATAGATTAAGGATTGGTTTAGCGGAATGTCAGACCATATTGTTTCATCTATAATCGATGGGTCTTTTGTGCCGGTTAGCGGTAAACCATTTTCAAACATTTTACGATTGTCTTTTAAAATATCTTCAGAAATATTTCCCAAATTAAAATAGAGGTTTCCTGTAAAATCTGCAGGGGAGAGCGTGTGATTTTTAGGAAAGCCTTCTTCTTCTTTAATGGAGTAATGTTCGTAAGGATCAAGTAACCAAAATTGGATATATTCTATATTGGCTTGTTCAAAATCGGTAGTGGTTAAAGAACGCATAATACCGGCCCAACGGGCTTGAGGGTTTGTTAATTCGCCATCGGCATTTATATCTGTCGCATCAAAATTATAACTTCCCCTGTCTTGAGGAAAGTAAGCCAAATCAAAAGTTCTTACTACGGTAGATTGGGTTAAATCGACATCTTGTTGCGGAAACAATTCCCTTAAGTCAACACGACGTGTTTCTGCGCGAGACAATTCAAAATCATCAATGCTGTTTGGTTTTAGAGAAGAGCCGCCATAAAAAAGACGGTCAATATTGTACCATGATAATTTTGCGCGGTTTTTACCGTAGTCTAAGTCGTTCCTATCGCCCCCCAAGTTAATTAATTCGGGGTCGGTTTGGTGTTGGGGTGTACTTGCCAAAAACCACTGGCGGGGCGAATTTAAACTTATGGGAATTTGAGCCCCTTCGAAGTCGTCTAAATAAGAGGTGGCTTCACTCTGAAGCGCCACTTGCTTAGGTGTTCCGGGCATTATATAAGCAAATTCACCTCTAACAGAAACTTTTGAGGGAACATTTGTAGAAATATTGGGTAATTTGTTTACCCATTTGGTCAGCTTAGGAACAGGGGTGCTGTAACTAAAATTTAAGCCAAAGATAGTATTGTTTACAGGATCACTGTTAAATTGTGTTTTTTGGGTGATGGGTTTTTCGTTTAAATTTAAAACAGTGGCACCCCCTACAAATTTATCGGAAAATTTATGTTCGATATCTAAACCAAAAAAACTGCGTTGTTGTTGTGTAAAACCATTGTTATTTTCTACAGAAACTTGTACCGGTGCTTTTGAGGATAACAGGTTGGGGTCAATAATTTGTACATTGCCTATTTGATAATCGACTACATAATCTACTCCTTCAACCAATTGACGCCCGCCCGAAGTTACGACAACAGACCCGGGTTGGGCATTAAATACTCCCAAAGGAATACCCTGCGTGCCTGCTGATTTATAGTAGCCTTTTATATAATATTTATCCTTTTGTTGAAAATTGTTTTGCGCTTCAGTTTGGGTTATTTGATACAATTCTTCAAAGATGAATCTACTGTCGGCAGGGTTTGTAAGGGTACTCTTTAAATACTTACCAAAAGGTTCTACTTCGGGAAAAATAATATATCCTTTTTGAGAGTTAATGGTTATGCCTTCAATAAAATCAAAAAACCCGTCACCATTGGGTTTGATATTGCTAGATTGATCTAAACGGTCTAAGTTTAAAATATTTAACAATGTTTTATCTTGAATAGCGGCTGTTTGTGCGCCTTGTAAGATGTTAACAGGTACACCTGTATTGTCATCTTGGTAGAGTACTTCGAGCCTAAACTCTTCTTTTTGCATTTGAAAAGCGTTGAGCGAATACACATTTTTCATCATTAAATTCCAAAGGGGAATTTGGGTGTTTATAATCTCACTTCTCAAGAGTTTAACAACCAAATTAGCCGGTGCCGAAACACCATCATCAGAAAATTCGCCCACTTTAAATACTTGGCCGTTTTCGGTATATTCAAAACTGACAGCCAACACATCACTTTGTGCCAAACGGCTGTTTAAGGTAATATAACCCAATAGTGGATTAAAGGTGTAATCGTTATTGAGTTCTAACTTTCGTGCATTTTCAAGAACAGAATAATCATTGCCTTGAGACATGTTAAAAGGAGCTACAGCCGCTCCAACAGTTGCAATATCTCTTATAGGGCCATTTAAAGTCAATAGACTGTTTAAATTATTGGCAGTATTTGAAGCGTCTTGAGAGCCTGTTGGTATAACATTTGGATTGCCGATGTTAACCGGTTTCAGTTCGCCAATGTCTGATAAGGCGACGATATTTCTTACGTTTTGAGTGGTGCTGTTACGGTTAGAAACCCACACTTCTAAACGCGTTATGTTGACAGGACTATTTATTAAAGGAATATTGGCCAATGCTTGGTTGAAATTGTCTCTAAATTTTTGGGCTAAAAAAAAGTGTTTGTTTTGGTCGTAATTACTTACTTTTAAATTGAATTCGTTAACACTGGCTCCGCCTTTAGCCGCTACCGTTCTGGTTTCAGATTGTTGTTGCGATAAGACGGCTGTTACAGATGTTTTGCCAAACTGAAGCTCTGTTTTTACACCGATTAAATTCTGAGCCCCTTTTATAAGTGAATTTTTTATGGGCATGCTTATGTTTCCCACTTCAATTTTTCTGATGATATCGTCTTCTTCGGGGGTGTATTCCAGTTTGACAAGGTTTTGAAAGTTAAAGGTAGATTGGGTGTCAAAACTGGCACTCACTTTGAGTCGTTTACCAATTTGAGCCGACAAACTGGCACTTATTTGTTGGTCAAAATCGAATGTAGTACTTTTTCTGTTCTCTTCAGACAATTGGGGATTGTCAACGCTTTGAAATAAAATACCCAATTTTAAAAGAATTGTTCCCTGAGGGTTTACAACAACGCTGTTACCTCCAAAAATACTTTCAAAAAATTTAGAATTTACATAGTAGGTAGGTAGGGCATCTTTTTTAGAATTGGCGTCGTTTTTATTGAGACGACTCGTGGCAGCGATTTTAGATTTAAAATAGTCGAGCATATCGCGTTTTAAGCGGTATTCTTTGTACTCTTCGGGCGTCATAAAATAGGGGAGTTTTACGTAATAATCGCCTATTTTTTCCAAGAAGAGATAATTGCCACTGGCCGGATCGTAAATAACTTTGGTTTTGTTAGGACTCTTTAAATAGAGACTTCCCTTCTGATTGCTTCTAAAGAAATATTTAAGTGGTGGTACGGTATCTTTTTTTACCGAATCTTTAGCCATGGTCGGTAAACCTGGCGCAACAGGATTTTGTGCGCTTGTAGCTAATGAAACCAATAAAAAGAAAACTAAACTAGTTAGTAGTTTTATGTTTTTAATTCTAAAATGCAAGAGTCTTATAAATTTTTAAGCGCTGATTTAATAATGTTTTCGAGGGAGACATCAGGATTTTCTAAAATGATTTTTTGAACTGTCTTCTCTGATTGTCTTCTACTATATCCTAAAACTTCTAAAGCACTTAACGCTTCATCCTTAATAGTATTGTTTGGAATTTCAAAATCTTCGGATAAAGCAAAGGTTTTCATTATTTTGTCTTTTAAGTCTAGTAGAATGCGCTGTGCCGTTTTGGCACCAATGCCTTTGGCCGATTGTATTGTAACGACATCACTGCTGGCAATGGCTTCTTGTATTTGTTTTGGCGTCATAGACGACAACATAGTTCTGGCAGTACTTGGCCCGACACCCGATACAGAAATAAGAAGTTTAAAAATCTCACGTTCTGATTTGTCAAAAAATCCGTAAAGTGTGTGGGCATCTTCTCTAACAACTAAATGTGTTTCGAGTTTTAACAATTCACTATTGGTAATTTTAGAAAAAGTATAAAGAGAAATATTAACTGTGTAGCCAACACCATTACACTCTATTACGACGTAGGTAGGTGTTTTTTCTACCAGCCTTCCCTTTAAAAAATTTATCATAAAAACAATATTAATATAAAACCAAAGGTATTAAAATATTTATTGTTTGGCTTTTTCTTGTGCATCGACTACGGCAATACAGGTCATGTTTACAATTTCATCAACGGTAGCACCATATTGAATTAGATGAGCAGGCTTTTTTAAGCCCATTACAATAGGGCCAACAGATTCTGTTTTATTTAGTCCTTTTAAGATTTTATAGCTGATATTGGCCGCGTCTAAATTCGGAAAAATTAAAGCGTTAACGGGCTTATCGATTAATTTACTAAAGGGAAATTTTTCTTTGAGAAGCGAGTTTGTCAGAGCAAAATCGGCTTGCACCTCACCATCTACATTTATATCGGGATGATAACGATGCATAAAGGCTACGGCTTCGGCCACTTTTTTAGATTCTTCATGACGCGAACTGCCAAAATTAGAATAAGAGACCATAGCTAAATTGGGTTTTATGCCAAATAAGCGCATTGTGGTGGCCGTCATAATGGCTATTTTGGCCAATTCTCTAGAAGTAGGGTTAATATTAATGGCTGTATCAGAAAAGAAAAGTGGTCCGCGTTTTGTCAACATAAGGTTTGTGGCTGCGATTCTGTCGATACCTTTTTCTTTTCCTATAAGTGCTATCATAGGTTTTACAATAGAAGGGTAGCTTCTTGAATAACCGGTTATCAATGCATCAGCTTGGCCTTCGTTAACCATCATAGCGGCAAAGTAATTGCGTTCGCGCATCCATTTTTGAGCATCTGAGTAGCTAATACCTTTGCGTCTTGATTTTTGAAAAAAATTAGATGCAAAGGTATTGCGTCGTTTTGTTTCACTCTTGGCTTTAGGATCTATAATGGGTATTTTTTCATCAAAATTAATTTGTTTCATTAATTTTTTAATCTCTTTTTTGTTGCCGAGCAATATGGGTTTAACAAGACCTTCGTCATAGCAAATTTGCGCTGCTTTTAAAACATTATAACTGTCGGCTTCGGCAAACACAACGCGTTTGGGATCTGTTTTGGCACGGTTCATAATCATGCGCATGAGCTTGTTGCCGGTACCCAATCGTGTCGCCAGAGATTCTTTGTAAGAATCCCAATCTGTAATAGGTTCTTTAGCAACGCCCGATTCCATAGCCGCTTTGGCAACAGCCGGCGGAATTTCTGTAATGAGCCGTGTATCAAAAGGTTTGGGAATGATATAATCTTTACTAAATTCGAGGGTTTTAAGGTTATAGGTTTTTATAACTTGTTCGGGTACCGGTTCTTTGGTGAGGTTGGCCAAGGCTTTTACGGCCGCCAATTTCATCTCTTCGTTAATGGCTGTGGCGCGTACATCTAAAGCGCCTCTAAAAATATAAGGGAATCCCAAAATATTATTTACCTGATTGGGATAATCAGACCGGCCTGTACCCATAATTATATCGGCCCGTGATTTCATAGCTTCGGGATAATCAATTTCGGGGTCGGGATTGGCCAAAGCAAAAACTATGGGGTTTTTGGCCATAGATTTGAGCATTTTAGGTGTTACCAATCCGCCTTTAGAGAGACCTAAAAAGACATCACTGCCTTTCATAGCTTCTTCGATAGTGTGAATGTCTTTGTCTGTTGCAAACTCTGCCTTTTGTACCGATAAATCGTTGCGGTCTTTTCTAATAACCCCCTTGCTATCGCACATAATAATATTTTCGGCTTTAATACCCAGTTTTTTGTACAGTTTACTGCAAGAAATAGCGGCCGCACCGGCGCCGCTCACTACCACAACAGCTTCTTCTATTTTTTTACCGGCCAGTTCTAAAGCGTTTAAAAGCGCTGCAGCCGATATGATGGCCGTGCCATGTTGATCGTCGTGCATTACGGGAATATCTAACTCTTCTTTTAAACGGCGTTCAATTTCAAAAGCTTCGGGGGCTTTTATGTCTTCTAGATTAATACCGCCAAAAGTGGGTGAAATATTTTTTACGGTTTCTATAAATGTATCTACATCGCGCGTATCGACTTCTATATCAAAAACGTCAATATCGGCCATAATTTTAAAGAGGAGTCCTTTGCCTTCCATAACAGGTTTGCCGGCCAAAGCCCCAATATCGCCAAGGCCTAAAACGGCCGTACCGTTAGAAATAACGGCCACAAGATTGCCTTTTGCAGTGTATTTATACACATCGTCGGGATTTTTTTCTATTTCTAAACACGGCTCGGCAACGCCGGGCGAATAAGCCAAAGAGAGGTCACGTTGGGTTGCGTGTTTTTTTGTTGGGTTGACTTCTATTTTTCCGGGATTTGGAAATTCGTGATAGCGCAGTGCTTCGCTCTTTTTGCGGTTAGAACTCATAATATTTAAAATTTAAATACGAAAATAAAGGAGCAAAGTTAAGCCAATTAAGAGAGCGGAAAACTAATATATGTCATTTTTTTAAAAATTGTATGTTTCGTTGTAAACCCTTAAATTTTGTGCGCTTAACAGCCGACTTGTAGAACATTTTTTTAAAAGACTCTTCTGTAAGTCTTTCCCAATCCGATTTGTCGAAATTTAACAAGTCTTTATCAGGCTCAAATAAGGGTTCGTTATGGGGTTTAGAAAACCGATTCCAAGGACATACATCCTGACAAATGTCGCAACCAAATTGCCAATTGTCAAAACGCCCTTTCATTTCTTGCGGAATAGTATCTTTTAATTCAATTGTAAAATACGAAATACATTTACTGCCGTCTATGGTGTTGTTGGGTAAAATGGCCTTTGTAGGGCAAGCCTCTACACATT
>CAZMBM010000010.1:0-28117 GCA_964564475.1 uncultured Flavobacteriaceae bacterium
CATCGCCTTGGTTTTTATTACCCGTCATGCCTATTTCGCTACCGTAATATATTTGTGGAATACCGCGAACGGTGGCAACAAGGCTCATAGCGAGTTTATATTTGTTAAGATCACCCTTGTAAATTTGGTTAATGCGTTGTGTGTCGTGATTTTCGACAAAAACAAACATATTATAGGGGTTTGGGTACAGGTAATCATTAGCAAAATTATTGTACACTTTAATCAT
The DNA here is from genome assembly GCA_964564475.1 of uncultured Flavobacteriaceae bacterium. Taxonomy (GTDB): domain Bacteria; phylum Bacteroidota; class Bacteroidia; order Flavobacteriales; family Flavobacteriaceae; genus CG1-02-35-72. The sequence continues at coordinate 227 of CAZMBM010000010.1, forward strand.
ACCCTTATCCCAAGAGGCATTGTCTTCGTTAAAAACCTGTGTTATGGCGTCATATAGGGTAAAGTCCATAACGGCAGGCAAATGTGAATTATAGTTTTGAATGGCGCCTAATTGACTGTCTTTTTGCCAGTAAGCTATTTGCGATTGTTGGTGCATCCACACTTCACCGGCGATGTTAAAGTTTGGGTATTCGTCGGTTATGGCTTTGGTCCAAGTGGCAATGGCTTCCTTGTCGTTATACGAATACGTATCGACACGAAAACCGTCAAGGTTGGCATATTCTATCCACCAAATAGCATTTTGTGTGAGGTATTTTAACACCAAAGGATTGCTTTGATTTAAATCGGGCATAGTGGTATCAAACCATCCGTCAACACACAAAAGAAAATCTATTTTTGAAGTATAAGGATCAAATTGTGTGGTCATGCGGTAGTTAGAGCGTTGGAATTTTGGAAATTGGTGAATCCAATTTTTTGTAGGTAAATCTTTTATCATCCAATGCAAACTGCCCCAATGATTTGTAACGTAATCCATTATCAGTTTTAAACCTTTTTTATGAGCTTGTGTGGCCAGATTTTTATACTCTTGGTTTGTGCCGTAACGGGGATCAATTTTATAGGTATTGGTAATGGCATAACCGTGATATGAATAAGTAGGGAGGTTATCTTCCAGCAAAGGGGTACTCCAAATGGTGGTCGCCCCGAGTTCTTTAATATAATCTAAATGATTGATAATGCCTTGAATATCGCCACCATGACGGCCGCCTTTATTTGTGCGATTGGCTTTTTCGCTTGTGTTTGATGTCGAATCGTTATTGGGGTTTCCGTTGGCAAAGCGGTCGGGCATCAGTAAATAAATTACATCAGAATTATCATAACTTTTGCGTAGTGCCGATTCTTTTTGACGCGCCTTAAGCTCATAAGAATATTTAAAACTTTTTAATTTTGGGTGTGAAAATAACAGTTTAAAGGTTCCTGTTTGCGCATTAGATAAATCTAAATCTAAAAACAGATAATTCGGATTTTCGGTTTTGATGATTTTTTTTAAAACAACCTGTTTGTTTTTAATTTTGACATTGTACAGATTGATGTTTTCTCCATAAACCATCAATTCGAGCGTTGTATTTTTCATGCCTATCCACCAAAAAGGAGGCTCAACGCGGTTTATTTGCGCTTGACTACACATTGAAATGAGGAGCAATAAAAAAACTAACTTTTTCATATTTCTAAATTTTTACCAAACCTTTTGGATGTACCACAAGTTTCTCGCCATAAACTTCTATAGTAATAGATTCGTCAGATTTATTTGTAAACACACAACTTGTTTTAGTTTTATGAACCTTTAAAATAGCTCCTCTGTAATTTATGGTAAAAGCATAAGATTGCCATTGTTTAGGTATTTGCGGGCTAAAAGACAAAACATTATTAAAAGTACGCATACCGCCAAACCCTTGTACTATTGTCATCCAAGTGCCTGCCATACTTGTAATATGACAGCCTTCGGCGACTTCGTTATTATAATCGTCTAAGTCAAGACGGGCGGTGCGTAAATACATTTCGTAGGCTTTATCTATTCGCTTAATTCGTGCGGCTAAAATGGCGTGAATACAAGGAGATAAGGACGATTCGTGAACGGTAAGCGGTTCGTAAAAATCGAAATGTTTGGCAATTGTTTCTGTGTCAAAATTATTTTCGAACATAAACAATCCCTGTAAAACATCGGCTTGCTTTATATAGCAAGAACGTAAAATACGATCCCAAGACCAGTGCTGATTTATAGGTCTTTGAGATTTTGGTAAATAACTAACAGGGACAATTTCTTTATCTAAAAAGGCGTCTTGTTGTAAAAACACATCGTAATCTTTGCTAAAAGGCAGATAAATATTTTGAGCCACTTCGCGCATTTGTTCGGCTTCATTAGCCCCAAAATCAGTTTTATTTAAAACCCGTTTTAAATCTTTAGGATACAGGTTTTTTAAATATTCGATATTTTCTAGCGTAAAATTAATACACCATTGTGCCAAATAATTGGTGTAAAAATTGTTATTCACATTGTTTTCGTATTCGTTGGGGCCGGTTACACCTAAAATAACATATTGATTTTTGGCTTTAGAAAAGGTTGTACGTTGATACCAAAACCGGGCCACGGCTATCATAACTTCGAGTCCGTATTTTGGGATATATTCGTAATCGCCCGAATAGTTCACATAATTATAAATACCGTAAATCATAGCGCCGTTACGGTGAATCTCTTCGAAAGTGATTTCCCACTCGTTATGACACTCTTCGCCGTTCATTGTAACCATAGGGTACAAAGCGGCTCCATTTGTAAAGCCGAGTTTTTGGGCGTTTTCAATGGCTTTTTTAAGATGATTATAGCGATAAAGTAACAGGTTTTGGGCCACATGCTTATCTTTAGTGGCCATATAAAACGGAATGCAATACGCTTCTGTATCCCAATAGGTACTCCCGCCGTATTTTTCGCCGGTAAAACCTTTTGGACCAATATTTAAACGTGCATCTTCACCCAAATAGGTTTGATTGAGTTGAAAAATATTAAATCGAATAGCTTGTTGGGCTTTTATATCGCCTTCTATTATTATATCGGCGGTATTCCAAATGGCCGCCCAATCTTGTTTTTGATAGCTCAAGAGGGCGTCGTAACCTAAACCGCGGGTTTTTTCTAAATTACTTAACGCTACTTTTTGTAAATCGTCTTTTTTATGGTTCATAGACTGAACACAGGTAGCATATTTAAAAAGCGTTAAAGTTTGGTTTTGTTTAACGTGATGGGTGTATTTAAATTTAACTTTTTTGGGTTTTTTGATTTCTTTGTATGAAATATCTAAAGGTTCTTTATCTAAATAAAGTTCATTTGACATAGCCGTACACACATAAAAATTTGTTTTAAGTGTTTTAGAAGTGATAAAAGCGTTCTCATTTGAAGCAGAGGTATTCAAGACCTTCCAAAAATATTCGTCGTAATTAGAATCCTGATTAATAATACCTGCGTCAATATAGGGCGAAAAACTTATCTCACCGTCAAAGTTTAGAGGTGTAAGGCTGTATTTTATAGCACCTACCTCGTTAAACCGTAAACTTAAAAATCGTTTGGCAGTAACTTTTACCGAGTTTAAATTGGGCAGTATTACGGTGAATTCGCGTTTTAACCAACCCTCTTTCATATTGAGTTCTTGGTAATAAGAAATAACTTTACAGGTGTTTAAATCTAAAATTTGATTATTAATTTTGACATTTATGCCAATCCAATTAGGAGCATTGAGAACTTTGGCAAAATAATCGGGATAACCGTTTTTCCACCAACCCACACGTGTTTTATCGGGATAATAAATACCGCCGATATAACTTCCTTGTAAAGAAGCACCCGAATAGCGTTCTTCGAAATTGGCACGCTGCCCCATTACACCATTGCCTATACTAAAAAGACTTTCTGAAGCCGGAACATCGGCCTTTTCAAAGTTCTCTATAATTATTGACCAAGGATTAGGGCTTATAAAATCTTTATTCATTTTTAATTTTTTAATAAGGTATTTAAAAAGCTTTTAGATAATTTAGAAGTGTCTTCCAGTATGTAATCGGCTTTTTTTAATATAGTTTTATCACCTATCCCTACACTTATCATTTTGGCGCGATTTGCGGCTTCAATTCCCGCTTTAGCATCTTCTATTACCACGCATTGTTGGGGAGGTATTTGTAATTTTTCGGCTGCTTTTAGAAAAACTTCAGGGTTTGGTTTTGTTTGTGTTACTTGATTACCATCGACAATAACATCAAAAAATGACGTAATTTCTAATTGTTTTAAAATAGGGATGGCATTCTTGCTGGCAGAACCCAAGGCTATTAGTACATCAGACGATTGTAGGTAGTTTAGAGCCTCTGTTATACCGGCCAATATATCTGTCCCGGAAAGTGTTTGGATATAATTTAAGTAATCTTTATTTTTTTGAATTAACAAATTTTCCTTTTGTGTTTTATTGAGTTTTATACCGCCCCATCCTAAAATTATTTCCAGAGATTCTATACGGCTTACACCTTTTAGCTGTTCGTTTTGTTCAACAGAAATGTCAAAACCCAAGTTATTGGCCAGTTGTCTCCAAGCCAAATAATGGTATTTGGCTGTGTTGACAATAACGCCGTCTAAATCAAAAATTACTGCTTTAATCATTTATTTTAATTGAGTGGTTGTCGTCTAAGGTTAGAGAAATAAATGCCGCTATAATCATAGAAATACCTCCTATAAGTAGGGCATATATGGGTTGACTGTGAAAAAAGGTAGAAACTAAAAAACCCAATATAGAGGCGGCTACCAATTGTGGAATGACAATAAAAAAGTTAAAGACACCCATAAAATAGCCCATTTTAGCCGGAGGTAAAGACCCTGAAAGCATAGCATAAGGAATAGATAATATGCTAGACCAAGCAATACCAACACCTATCATAGGGAGCCATTCTAAATTAAAAGCACTTGGGATTGTGACAAAATAAATAGACATAAGGCCCAATCCGCCGGCTACTAAAGCCAAAAAGTGAGTGAATTTACGACTTGTTTTTTTAGCGATAACAGGAAGTAAAAAAGCTACCAAAGCGGCAATAATATTGTAATTGGCAAACATTTCACCTACCTGATTAGCACCTATGCCATAAGCCACAGAAGTAGTATCTGTAGTTTTGTAGATATGCTCTGTTACAGCACCTGTGGTATAAATCCACATAGAAAAAAGGGCAAACCACGAAAAGAATTGAACCACACTGAGTTGTTTCATAAGCTTTGGCATGGTTTGAAAATCGTTCATTATGCTAATGAAACCGTTTTCAACTTTTTGTCGTTGTTGCATAAGTCCTGATATTACCAATGCAAATCCACCCAAACCTATCAGGCCTAAAGTGAGTACATATAAATCTTTCTTTAAATCAAAATAATAAATTAAATACGTACTAATCAATCCAACTAAAAGGGCAACAATTCCAATTAATAGATGCTTTTTGCCATTTATGATATACCAACTATCTTGATGAAGTTCGTTGTTGTACTTTTCTTTTTTGCCGGCATCTTTAAAAGCTTTCAATTCCTCTGGAGAGTACTCTTTAGATTTAATTACTGTCCACAGAACTGCTAACAAAAAGGCGGCACCACCTATATAAAATGAGTATTTTACAGAGTCGGGGATGATACCTTTTGGCGCGGTATTGGCCACGCCCCAATAGGTTAATATTTTTGGTAGTTTTGAAGCGACATAAGCCCCTATGCCTATAAAAAAACTTTGCATAGCGAAACCTTTAGTTCTTTGTGCTTCGGGTAAATTGTCACCTACAAAGGCTCTAAAAGGTTCCATAGAAACATTAATAGAAGCATCCATAATCCAAAGCATCCCGGCTGCAAACCACAACACAGGAGAATTGGGCATAATAATTAAGGCCGCCGAAGCTAAAATGGCTCCTATTAAAAAATAGGGTCTCCTACGTCCCAGTTTAGGATGCCAGGTTTTGTCACTTAAATAACCTATAATAGGCTGAATAATTAACCCTGTTAAAGGTGCCGCCACCCAAAGAATGGGAATGTCGTCAATTTTAGCACCGAGGGTTTGAAAAATCCTACTAACATTAGCATTTTGAAGTGCAAACCCCATCTGTATTCCAAGAAACCCGAAACTCATGTTCCAAACCTCCCAGAAACTGAGATGTCTTTTTTTCATAAATTTTAATTTTACAATAACATCAACACCATTAACAACGATATTAAAGCCATTTTAAACTCAATTATTAAATTTGATAAAAAACACCATGTAAAAAGACTTAAGGGCCTCTTAGATAGTGAAATGCGTGAAGTGTGAAACGTAATAAGTTATTATTACTAGGGTGCAAAGATATAAAAATAATTTAACAATAAAATTATTTTAAGGTAATGTAGATTCTCTAACTTTAATGTTTGCCGAAATAACTTCTGTTTGAAAGTCTCCCTGAATTTTATTTTCAATTCTATTGATGAGCATTTCTGTAGCGTGTTTTCCCATAGTATAGCCGTGCTGTGCTACAGTAGTTAAAGACGGTGATGAAAATTCTGAAATAATACCATCTGTAAAGCCAATAATTTCAATGTCTTGCGGGATTTTTAAGCCACGTTCTTTGGCTATTTTCATAGCTAATGCCGCATACAATTCGTTTACGGCAAATATGCCTTTAGGCGGGCTTTTAACAAAAATAATTTTCTTAATCTGTTCGTAAATACCCTTGTGGTCATCGTCGTCTTTGTCAATTTTCACAATTAGTGAGTCATCCTGTTTTATGCCAAATTTTTGAAGGGCTTTTGAATAGCCTTTTTTACGTAATTGACCTACTGTAACATAATCGGGCGTTGTAAGTAAAGCTATTTTTTCACAGCCTCTTTCAAGTAAAAATTTGGTAGCTTTATAGGCGCCTCCTTCGTCGTCTATTATTATTTTATCACAATTTATGGTTTTCTCAACCCTGTCAAATAACACAAAAGGGACGCTGTTTTCAATGAGCTCGTCAAAGTGTTTAAAGTCTTGAATTTTCTGTGTTTCTTTAGCCAAAGAAATAAGCAAACCGTCAACACTTCCATTGGCGAGCATTTCAATATTTAGCAATTCTTTATCATAAGATTCGTTAGAGACACAAATCATGATATTATAACCCCTTTCGTTAGCAATTTTTTCAATTCCTTGAATAACTCTCGAAAAAAAATGGTGAACTATTTCGGGTATAATAACACCAATTACCTGTGTTTTTTGATTGCGTAATTTTAAAGCGAGACTGTTGGGTTTATAATGATAAAAATCGGCAAAAGCTTTAATGCGTTTTTTAGTAGATTCGCTAATTTCATGACTGTCTTTTAAGGCTTTAGATACCGTAGATGTTGACACGCCTAGTTCTCTTGCGATATCTTTTATGGTAATTTTTTCTTTCATCTTTTGAAATTAGGCTATTTTATGCGAAATTTTAATATAGAATTACAAAAAAGCTTGTAAACTGTTGCAAAATACAAAAGTTTTTAACACGAAAACGGTTTCGTAAATGCTAAATTTTGATTTCTTAATGTTAAGACAAAGTTAAATTTATACATTCACAACGTGAAATGTGAAACTTAGTAAGTTCAGTAAGAAAATTGAAAATTTTAATTAACCTTAAATTCATGAGAAATTTTAAGCAAATTTTATTAAGTGTGCTAATGCTTTTACCCTTTGCCATGTTTGCACAACAAACGGTAAAAGGAAAAGTTTTAGAAAAATCTACCGGACAACCTTTGCCCGGAGTTAATATTTTAGTTAAAGGAACTACAAACGGAACAACTACCGATTTTGATGGAATGTTTAGCTTAAGTGTAAAGAAAGAAAATGCTGTTTTGGTATTTTCTTTTTTAGGATTCAAAACGCAAGAAGCCTCTGCTTCAAGTAGTTTTATGACAATCAGCCTCGAAGATGACGCACAAGCTTTAAACGAAGTTGTTGTTATTGGGTATGGACAAACAACCAAAAAAGATGCCACCGGTGCCGTTGACAAAGTTGACAGTAAAAACTTTAACAATGGGGCTATTGTATCTTCCGATCAACTTATAGCCGGTAAAATGGCAGGTGTACAAGTAATTCCGGCCGATGGTACGCCGGGTGCCGGAGCTACTATTAAAATTAGAGGGGGTGTTTCTTCATTAAATGCCAGTAACAGTCCTTTAATTGTAATTGATGGGGTTCCTGTAGATCAACAAGGGCCCGCCTTAAACTCAATAAACCCTAATGATATTGAGAGCTTTACCGTATTAAAAGACGCATCGGCTACAGCCATTTATGGGTCTAGAGCCAGTGGTGGGGTTATCTTAATTACCACAAAATCAGGAAAAACAGGAGGTGACTTAAAAATTAATTTCAGCAGTTATATGTCTGTGGCCAACAGGTCTGACAGTGTTGATGTATTAAGCGCTGCTCAATTTACCGATTTAGTCAAAACATATGGCTCTGCCTCTGACATAGCCAAATTGGGTACAGCAAATACAGATTGGCAAGACCAAATATTCGACACTGCTTTAGGAACAGATAATAATTTAACTTTATCGGGAGGTTTTAAACATTCATCTTACCGCGTGTCTCTTGGTTACCTTAATCAGAACGGTATTTTAAAAACTTCTAACATTGAAAGAACGAGTTTATCTACAAAGTTTGTACAGTATTTATTTAACGACGATTTAAAGATAGATATTAATTTAAAAGGAGCTTCTGTTGGTGACACATTTGCCAATGGCGGTGCCATAGGTTCGGCTATTGCTTTCGATCCAACCAAGCCGGTTTATAGTGGTAATTCTGACTACGGTGGCTATTGGGAATGGCTAGATGGTGCCATCCCATTAAATCTGGCTCCTAGAAACCCACTGGGTTTATTAGAACAAACCAACAGTACAGCTAAAACCCGTCGTACTATCGGCAATATTCAATTTGATTATAAAATCCCCGATATCGATGGTTTAAGAGCCAATTTAAATGTTGGATATGACTATTCTGATGTTAAAGGGCAGTTTAGTATTCCGCCAACAGCAGCCTCGAATTTTACAGAACAAGGCCTATCGGGCACCAATTTCCAATTAAGAAGAAGTTTACTGGTTGATTTCTATTTAAACTACGTAAAAGAATTCGAAAAGCTACAAAGTAAAATTGATGTTACCGTTGGTCATTCTTTCCAAGATTTCCATCGCGAATTTTCAAACTACAGTATTAATGGTGTAGGTATTGAAACAAGTCCAAGACCTTTTACAACAGAAAACTCATTGGTGTCGTATTTTGCAAGAGCCAATTATACCTTTAAAGGTAAATACTTAGCCACTTATACTTTTAGACGTGACGGATCTTCAAGGTTTGGTCCTAAAAACCGTTGGGGTAATTTTAATTCTGTAGCCTTGGCTTGGAATATTTCTGAGGAAGGTAACTTAAAAGATTCCGATGTGCTTTCTAACTTAAAATTGCGTTTGGGGTATGGTGAAACAGGACAACAAGAATTATCTCAAGGAGATTTTCCATACTTGCCAATATATACGCCCGGCGACGAAAGAGTTCAGTATCAATTTGGGAATACTTTCTTTACAACATTACGACCTGAAGGCTATGACGAAAATATAAAATGGGAAGAAACAAAAACGTATAATATAGGATTAGACTATGGTTTCTTTAACGATAGAATTACAGGTAGTATTGATATATTTTATACCAGAACAAACGATGTTCTAAATGCTGTTACGCCTGCTGCAGGGTCTAATCTAGACAACCTCATTGTAACAAATGTGGGTAATTTAGAAAGTAATGGTGCAGAATTATCTATAAATGCCAAAATATTTGATACCGACGACTTTTCTTGGGATTTAAATGTTAACACAACTTTTTTGAACAACGTTATAACCAAATTAACAGCCAGTAACGATCCGAGTTTTATTGGAAATCAAGTTGGCGGTATTAGTGGAGGTGTTGGTAATACCATTCAAATTAATACCGTTGGATATGCTCAAAATTCCTTCTTTGTATATAAACAAGTGTATGATGTCGCAGGTAAACCGATTGAGGGTGTTTACGAAGATTTAAATGGAGACGGTGTTGTTAATATTAATGACCGGTATCAATATCGCGATCCAAATGCTGATATGTTACTGGGAATTAGCAGTTATTTACGATACAAAAAATTTGATTTGAGTTTTACGCTAAGAGCAAGTTTTGGAAACTATGCCTATAACAATGTTGCCTCTACTACCGGTAACTTGTTTTCTTTGTCTTCTTTAAATGCACTTACAAATGTTCATTCATCAGTGTTAGACACAAAGTTTCAAAACCAACGTTTATTTAGCGATTACTATGTACAAGAAGCCTCTTTCTTAAAATTAGATAATATTACTTTAGGTTATAATTTTGATAAAATATTTAATCAAAAAGTTAATTTAAGATTGTACACCACCGTTCAAAATTTATTTACCATTACAAATTATACAGGTGTAGATCCTGAGATTAATGGTGGGATAGATAATAATTTTAACCCTAGACCAAGAACAGTCTTATTTGGGTTTAACTTTAACTTTTAATAATTTAGAAAAGATATATTATGTATAAAAAATCTCAAAAAATAGCACTTTTTAGTTTTATAGGTGCTTTGATTTTAAGTGTGTTTACGGCCTGTGAAGGCAATTTAAACAAGAGACCTATTACAGAGTTTACCTCAGAACAGGCCTTTCAAGACCCTGCGGCTTACGAGCAATTTTTAGCCAAAATTTATGCGGGTCTTGCCGTAAGTGGTCAACAAGGCCCTGCCGGAAATCCTGATATTTCTGGAATTGACGAAGGCTTTTCAAACTATTTAAGACAGTATTGGATGCACGAAGAATTAACTACAGACGAAGCGGTTATTGCTTGGAATGATGGAACAATTCACGATATTCACAACCACGTTTGGAACTCTTCTAATGAGTTTATTAGAGCCATGTATGATAGAATTTATTTTCAAATAAGTTTAACCAACGAATTTTTAAGACAAACAACAGCCGATAAATTAAATAGTCGGGGTGTTAGTGCCGCTCTTTCAGCAGAAATAGTTACTTATAGAGCCGAAGCGCGTTTTATGCGCGCCTTAAGCTACTGGCATGCCATTGATATGTTTGGCGATGTGCCTTTTGTTGACGAAAATGACCCTGTTGGGGCCTTTTTCCCGCCTCAAAAAGCCCGTGGCGAAGTGTTTGACTTTATTATTTCTGAACTGCAAGCCATAGAGCCCGATTTAAAAGGCCCTAGGCAAAACGATTTGGGTAGAGCCGATAAAGCAGCCGATTGGATGCTGCAAGCCAAGTTGTATTTAAATGCCTCTGTTTATAAAAAACAAGCTATGAATACAGAAGCTTTAACCGCTTTAAACAAAATTATTGGCGCAGGTTACTCTTTAGTACCTGATTACAATTATTTATTTTTAGCTGATAATGACTCAAATGGTGCCCAAAACGAAACTATTTTTACCGTGCGTTTTGATGGTCTAAACACTCAAAACTGGGGGGGTACAACCTTTTTGGTTCACGCAGCAGTAGGGGGTAATATGGATCCTGTCGAGTTTGGTATTAACGGTGGCTGGTGGGGCTTAAGAACCACAAGTGCTTTTGTCTCTAAATTTTCTGATATCACCGGTGCTACAGATAAACGCGCTATGTTCTATACCAGTGGTCAAACCTTAGAAATAAACGATGAATTTAGCTTTACCGACGGTTATGCAATGGGTAAATTTAAAAATGTTACTGCAGCAGGAGCTCCCGGCTCTGACGTTGGCGGTGATTTTCCGGATACAGATTACCCAATGTTCCGTCTGGGCGATGTGTATTTAATGTATGCCGAAGCGGTTCTTAGAGGCGGTTCGGGAGGTGATATTGCCACAGCTGTTGGCTATATCAACCAATTGCGTGAACGCGCTTATGGCGATACATCAGGCGATATAACATCTGGTGATTTGAATCTTAGTTTCATCTTGGATGAACGCGCGAGAGAATTATTTTGGGAAGGACATAGACGAACCGACTTAATTCGATTTGGTCAATTTTCAGACAATGGCGTATGGGCTTGGAAAGGTGGCATTCCTGCAGGAAAAACTACAGAAAAGTTTAGAGATTTATATCCTATTCCTTCTACAGATATCATAGCAAATCCAACTTTAGTACAAAATCCTGGATACTAATAATTAAAAAATGAAAAAAATGAAAAAAATATCAATTTTAATATTAGCCATTACAGGCTTGTTTTTGGCGACTTCTTGTGACGAAGTTTACCAGTTACCGGTTGCGCAACTGGTAGCGACACAAAAGTTAAACAATTTCTCTTCGTCAGACTTTGTTTTAAGCAAAGACGAAGCGGCTTCTACATTCCAAACCTTTAGTTGGAGTGCTGCTAATTATAATTTTAGAGCAGCTGTGACCTATACTGTTCAACTGGATAAGGCAGGGAATAATTTTGCCAGTCCTATTGAAATAGGCTCTACAACAGGTTTATCTGTTAAAGTAAGTGTAGAGCAGATGAATACTTATTTATCTCAATTGGGAGCTTTCCCTAACACACCTACCAGTTTTGAGGTACGTGTTTTAGCATTTGTTGACAGTCAATTAGAAACGGCAACGTCATCTACCAAATCGTTTACAGCGTCTATTTACGACCCTTCTGCACCCGACTATAATTTTTTATATGTGGCAGAAAACTATCCAAATTGGAATTGGCAAACAGCTGCAAAATTAGGCTCACCTAATAATGACGGTGTTTATGCCGGTTTTTTTGATTATACGGGTTCGAGTTTTAGACTTGTTGACGGACAAGATTTATCTATGACCTATGGTGCAGGGATGGATCCTAATGGCGCCGATATAACATTGGCTACTAATGCTTATACGAGAATTCAAGCAGATACTAATAGCGCCAGCTTTGACTCTCAACCCACAGAGTGGGGTGTTATTGGTTCGGCTACAGCCGGAGGATGGAGCTCAGATCAGAACTTAGTGTATGACGCCAATACTCATGTCTGGAAAGGTGTTTTAAATCTTACAAATGGTGAAATTAAATTCCGCGCCAATGACGATTGGGCTATTAATTTAGGAGATAATGGTGCCGATGGTACTTTAGAATACGGCGGTGCTAACATTGGTATAAGCTCTCCGGGGTCTTATACTATTATTTTAGATTTTGAAAGTACCCCGGGTATATTTACCTATAGTTTAAGTAAAGCTGCAGTAGAACCATCTTCACCTACCTTGTTTTTACCGGGTAGTTATCAAGGATGGGATCCGTCAACAGCACCCACAATTGCCTCACTTAACTTAGATGGTTTTTATACAGGTTATGTGTATATAAATCAAGATAATACAGAACTTAAATTTACTAATAAACCCGATTGGAATAATAAAATTTATGGAGATAGTGGCGATGGCACCAGCGGTACTTTAGCCTCTCCGGGAAATAATATTGTAATTCCAACAGCAGGATATTATTTATTTGTTGCAGACACTAACAGCTCTGCTTGGTCTGCTTTGGCTACAGATTGGGGCTTAATTGGTTCTGCGACGCCAAACGGATGGGACTCAGATCAAAACATGACTTATGACCCTGTTACAGATACTTGGTCAATTACGATTGATTTGGTTGATGGTGAATTTAAATTCCGTGCCAACGACGCTTGGGATTTAAATTACGGAGATGATGGTGCAGACGGTACCGTTGAAAGAAATGGGGCTAATATTCCTATTACTGCCGGAAATTATACCATCACTCTAAATCTAAGTGATGATAGTAATTATGTTTATACCATAACGCAAAACTAATTTTTAAAAATTAAGTTTATATTTGAAACGGGCTTTGCAAAAGCCCGTTTTTTTTAAATTTTAAATAACCTTTTTTACCGATGAACAAAAAATATACTACTATACTAATCTTTGGTTTACTGAGCTTTTTATTACAGGCCCAAGTAACCACTTCACCAACCATTCCTACAGTCTCGGATGTTATTACAGTAACTTACGACGCTACAGGAAGCGAATTAGATGGCTATACAGGAACTGTTTATGCACACACCGGCGTAACAATAAACGGCACCCAATGGCAAAATGTTATTGGTTCTTGGGGAAATAATTCAACACAACCGGTACTTACAAGAACAGGCGCAAATACATACGAGCTTGTCATTACCCCCGATGTGATTACTTTTTACAATGTTAGTGCGGGGCAAACGGTTACTGAACTTAGTTTTGTCTTTAGGTCTGCAGATGGCAGCAAACAGTCACGCCCCGATATTTTTGTTCCTATTTTTGCCTCGGGTCTTAATGTGTTAATAACCAGCCATGCTAATAATGACGCTATAACACTCAATAGCACACAAACTATTTCGGCAGATGCGTCACCGGCTTCGACAATAAATATATACGTTGATAATGTTTTACAAACAACGGCTACATCGGCCACAACAGCCAGTAAAAGTTATACCTTTTCTACAACGGGGAGTCATACAATAAAAGCAACGGCTACACTTAGTGGCACAACCGTGACAGATGAAGTAACGGTGTATGTTAAGTCGGCCACGCAAATGGCCAGCATTCCCGCTGGTATGAAAAACGGAATTAATAAAAACAACGACGGAAGTATAACCTTTGTTTTAACGGCTCCCGGTAAAACAGATGTTTTTGTTATAGGCGAATTCAATAATTGGTTACTCAATGAAACCTATCATATGAAAAAAGATACCGCAACCAATCAATTTTGGATAACGGTGTCGGGCTTAGATGCCAATACAGAATATGCCTACCAATACTATGTTGATTATTCCTTAAAAATAGGCGATCCTTTTGGGCATAAAATACTCGACCCTAGCAATGACCAGTATATTCCTTCGGTTACTTTTCCTAATTTAAAAGCATATCCCACTGGTTTAACAACCGGTATTGTTTCTACTTTTAAAATAAATCTACCTTCTTTTACTTGGGACGCCTTTACTCCACCGGCAAAGAATAATTTAATTATTTATGAAATGCATTTTCGTGATTTTGACGTAGTTGGCGCAAATGATATTGGCGATTTTAATAAAGCCATTACCCATTTAGATTACCTCCAAAACTTGGGAATTAATGCTGTAGAGATTATGCCTGTTGAAGAGTTTGAAGGCAATGACAGTTGGGGTTATAATCCTTCGTTTCACGGAGCACTCGATAAAGCCTATGGCACGCCAACAGCTTTTAAAACCTTTATAAATGAATGCCACAAACGTGGGATAGCAGTTATAATGGACGTCGTTTATAACCAAGCCTTTAGCCAAAGCCCATTGGCGCAAATGTGGTGGGATAATGCAAATAACAGGCCCAGCAGTACAAGCCCGTATTTAAATCCTATTGCCAAACACGATTTTAGCGTGGGGTATGATTTTAATCACGAAAGTGTTTATACCAAGACATATTTAAAAGAAACAGTCCAATATTGGTTACAAGAGTATAAAATTGACGGTTTTAGATTTGATTTGTCAAAAGGTTTTACACAAAATAACACCTTAGGTAACACAGGCGCTTGGGGTAATTATGATGCCGGTAGAATAGCAACATTAAAAGATTATGCCGATTTTGTTTGGAGTGTAAATAGCAATGCCTACGTTATTTTAGAACATTTTGCCGATAATAGCGAAGAAAAAGAATTGGCAAATTACGGAGCCTTATTGTGGGGAAATTTAAATAATAATTATGCCCAAAATACTATGGGTTGGAATAGCAGTACCGATATCTCTTGGATGTCATATAAGGCCAGAGGTTGGAATAACCCCCATCTAATTGGTTATATGGAAAGCCATGATGAAGAACGTTTGATGTACAAAAACTTACAATTTGGAAACAGCAGCGGCAGTTATAATGTAAAAGATCTTGCCACGGCACTCAAGCGTCAAGAATTGGCAGCAAACTTCCTTTTTACAATTCCCGGACCAAAGATGACTTGGCAGTTTGGCGAATTGGGTTATGAAATAAGTATAGACCAAAACGGTCGTACAGGGCGTAAACCCATTCATTGGGAATATTTTAATGATGCCAATCGTAAAAAGGTATATGATGTTTGGAGCACTTTAGCTATTTTTAAAAAGACACAGCCTGTTTTTAACACAACAGATTTTACCTTAAACGTATCGGGCTTAGTCAAAAATATTGTCTTACGTCATGCTACTATGGATGTGACGATTGTCGGAAATTTTGATGTTACTGCGCAAAGTATATCTCCTAATTTTACTAAAACAGGAACTTGGTATGAATACTATACGGGAAGCAGTCTAAATGTGACCAATACTTCAATGACAATGTCTCTACAGCCGGGGGAATACCGACTGTACTCTACCGTTCAGTTGAGTGATCCTTTAAGTATTGAAAAAGCAGGAAGCCCTTTAAGTAGCGCTTTAAAAGTGTATCCCAATCCAACCCGTGATGTTTTTAGTTTAAACCAAACGTCAATACGTGTTAGTATTTACGATATTTCGGGCAGATTGGTAAAACAATTTAAAGGCAACTTTTCAAAAAATAGTAATTTTGATATTAATTCATTAGCACCCTCTATTTATTTACTTCAGGTAGAGACAGCAGATTCTAGAATTTATGCAAAAAAATTAGTAAAATATTAAAATTTCAATAAATTTATTAAAGTCAGAAGTCTTAGAATATAAAGAAAGGCTTCTGACTTTTTTTGTTTAAAAAATCACAGTTAAGCCCATTTGTGCAATTGTAATTGCTTAGTTTTTACTACCTTCGTAACATTAAACTAAACCTTTATCAAAACTTACTATGAAAAATACAGTTATTGTTACTTTATTACTGTTAAGTATGGGGACTTTGTTGGCGCAGTCTGATAAAGAAATTGCCGCTGTATATCTTAAAAAAGCCAAGAGTAGTTACGCTAAATTAGAAACCGATTTAGCCTTGAAGAATTTCAATAAAGCCCTTAAACTGCTCGACACAATTACAAAATCAGACCAAGCGCGTCTAGGTGTTTTAATTCATTATGAACTAAGAAACTATAAGGAAGCTTTTAAATATGCCAAGCAATATTTCGTATTGGTAAAAAATAAGCGTACCAAAGATTACCAACAATTATTAGAATTGTATGTCGATATAAAAGATGAGTTAGACAAACAACTTGCCGAAGAACAGCGGCTTGAAGCCGAACGGCTTAAAAAAGAAAAAGAAATTCAGCGGATAGAATCACTAAAATCAGCATGGAAAAATAAGGTTGACGCTATGACCGTACAGGCCGATAGTATTTATTCTTTTGATAAAAACAGAGTGGCATTGTACAGTAATTCAGGTCATTTTGGTATTATTGACGATTCGGGAGATATTCTAATAAAAGCGGATAGTTATAAGGCAGCCTATCATTTTGACGGGTATATTATTTTGATGAATAAGACAGAAAATCCCACAAAGATTTATTGCTATAACACACAAAGTAAAGTATCTTACCAGTTACCCGATATTTCTGCATTTAATCAGTTATCAACAAATTATGGGCAAGTAATGTTGCCACGCGGCAATAATAGACTGGTAGCATACCCTGATAATTCGCTAAAGGTTTTGGTTTACGATTTAGCTACTCAAAAATTTATACATCTTGAAAACGAAAAAGTATTATTTAAAAGCTTGCAAAAGAAAAAAGTTATTTCGGGCTACAACAAAGATGGCGATGTAAAGGTCAATAAAAAGTGGTATCATTTTGGCGGTATTGTCGGTGGCGGTATAAGCCCACTTTTTAATAAGGATTATTCTATTAATGGTTATTTGTGTGCCGTAGACGGTCGTAAATTAGAGAGGAGCGTTTATAATTATATCGGATCTTTTTACAATGACAGATTACAGGTTATTACCAATGGAAACACTTTTTGGATAAATAAAAACGGTACAAAAGTTAGTGCTCCTGTCAATGAAAATGGCACCTATACCGGCTTGTCAAAAATTGAAAAATATAAAGACCATTCTTATCTTGTTTACCAAAATATAGGAGGTAAAAAAACCTTTATTTCTGCAGATAAAAAGCTTTTAAATCAAACAGATTATATTAAAAGCCATTAAATTCTAAATACTGATACCAATTTACAGCCTAAAAATAAATACTTTTGCAGAGGTTTATTTGTAATGTTATTCTAGTGTATGAGTTTTGCCGAAGAATTGAATATTTTAGGGAGTGCGGGCATTCCCTTTTTTTTTATGATTGATTTTGAAGAACAACACCCTAAAGTTTTTCCCCTCGACGCTCTTCCCGAAGAGTTATATTTTAAAACAGGTCTTTTTAGTAAGCACCCTGCTAAAAGGACATATATAAATCCGGTTTCTTTTAAAAAATACCCTATTAAATTTAGCGAATATAAGCAAGCCTTTTTAAAAGTTAAAAAGGCCTTAAACCAAGGAAAGTCATATTTGCTAAACTTGACATTTCAAACACCAATTGAAACAAATATTGGTTTAACCGAAACATATATACGCAGTATGTCTCCTTATAAATTATTGTACAACAATCAATTTGTAAGCTTTTCACCTGAATCCTTTATTAAAATTAAAGAAGGCAAAATCTATACTTTTCCAATGAAAGGTACTATTGACGCAGGTTTGCCCAAAGCAGAACAACAGATTTTACTTGATAAAAAAGAAATTGCAGAGCATAACACCATCGTCGATTTGTTGCGTAATGATATAAGCATGGTGGCCAAAAAAGTTAGCGTAGAAAGGTTGCGTTATATAGATACTATTAAAACCAATACTAAAACCTTGTTACAAGTGAGTTCTAAAATTTCGGGGGTATTGCCCAAAGATTATCCAAAGAAAATAGGAGACATTATAACCAAACTTCTTCCGGCGGGTTCTATAAGTGGCGCGCCCAAAAGAGAAACTTTAAACATCATCCGTCAGGCAGAAGATAACAAACGCGGCTATTATACAGGTGTAATGGGGGTTTTTGATGGTGAAAGTCTTGACAGTACCGTTCTTATTAGATTTATAGAAAATATAGATGGTCAACTCGTATATAAAAGTGGTGGCGGGATTACTTTTTTAAGTAATGCCAAATCAGAATATCAAGAATTAATCGATAAAATTTATGTGTCTTTTAATTGAAACCTTGAAAATAAGTCAGGGCCAAATTCAAAATTTAGCGTATCATAACGGGCGTTTTAACAGCACTCAAAAAGCCTTATTTGGTGCTAAACATACAATTGATTTAGGCCGGATAATTGATATTAAACATCTCAATAAAAATGTAGTTTATAAATGCCGATTGACATACAATACTCATATACAAAATATAGAATTTGAAATATATACCCCAAAAGTAATCAATACTGTACAATTGGCGACTCACAATAGTGTTGAATACAGTTTTAAATACAAAGACCGTACGGTATTCGAAATACTTAAAAATAAATCTCAAGCCGATGACATTTTAATTGTTAAAAATGGCGAAATCACCGATTTTTCATTTGCCAATGTGGTTTTTTATAGTGCAGATAATAAAGCTTTTACACCTAAAAATCCCTTGTTAAAAGGAACCAAAAGGCAATTTTTAATTGATGAAAAATTAATTACCCCTTTAAAAATAAAAATATCGGATATGTCAAATTACAAGTATTTAAAGCCTATTAATGCACTACTCGATTTTGATAAAACCCCTTTAATAGATATCAGAAATATTTTCTAAAAACGTCTGTCGGGGCTAAAGCCGTCAATATTAACCGATAACTTCTTATCGGTAATAATTTCCGAAATTAATTTACCTGTAGCGGGACCCTGACTCCATCCCATCATAGCATGACCTGAGGCAATACAAAGGTTTTTATAAGATTTTGTGCGTCCAATAAAAGGGAGGCCATCGGGCGAAACAGGACGTAAACCACAATCGGCATCTGCCATTTCATCTTTATTTATAGTTAGATTTGGGTAAAAAGCCTTGACCGCAGCTGCAATAGCTTTAACCCTAACGGGATTGATTTTATGGTTAATACCGGCAATTTCCATGGTGCCGCCAAAACGCGTAAAACCTTGCATGGGCGAAACAGCTGTATTACGTTCGGCTAGAATAGCAGGGTATTTAATACCTGTTTTCCGGTGGACATTAATACGGTAGCCCTTACCGGCTTGAATTAACAATTTTACATCTAATTTTTTAGCCAATTTGGGCGTCCAAGAACCTGCGGCAATAACTATTTCATCAAAAGTTAAGGTGCGTTTAGAGGTCATTACCGATTGGACGCTGTTTCGGTGATATTTAAAATCTAGAACAGTTTCATCGGTATAAAAAGTAACGCCCTTGGCTTTTAAATAAAGGTGCATTTTTTGCATAAAATCATCGGGTGTGGAATGGGCGTCACAAGTAAAATAATAAGCCCCTTCGGCATTGAGTTCAGGTTCCATTTTGGCAAGTGTGGCTTTGTCAAGATGCTTTACTTCAAGGTTTTGACTCTGAGCAATTTCGGCCAAATGAGCCTCTTTATTTTCAAATTGTGCTGTTTGATAACACATCAACAAACCCTTATGTTCAAACTGAAAGTCAAAAATATTTTGATTTTTTATATCCTGATATAAATCACGACTTAAAAGGGTGAATTCTTTGATAATGGGTGCCGCATAGGCCACATGTTTGGCTGTGGCCGATTTATTAAATGCCCAAGCCCAACGCCATAAATTGAGATTAAATCTGGGTTTTAGGTAAAACGGACTGGCCGGATTGAACATCATCTTAATGCCCGAAGCGACCATTCCCGGAGCCGAAAGTGGAATAACATGACTGGGCGAAATATACCCCGCGTTTACAAAGGACGCGCCATGACTGATATCAGATTTGTCAATTACACTTACTTTACAGCCTTCCTTTTGTAAATAATAGGCTGTAGAAAGCCCAATAATACCAGCGCCAATAATTACGACCTCTTTATTCAATGCGATAAGGATTTAACAATCCAATATTAGTGAAATTAATTTAAAATAAAAAGATTATTACCACCCTGTTTTCTTTGTTGATTTTCCATTTATAGTTCGTAAAATTCCCAATGGATTTTCATTTTTAAGTGCCTCAGGCAAAAAATCATTTGGCCAATTCTGATAACTCACCGGGCGCACCCATCTTTTTATAGAATGAATACCAACAGCGGTAAATCGGCTATCGGTCGATGCCGGATAAGGACCGCCATGTTGCATAGCGGTACAGACTTCTACGCCTGTGGGAACCCCGTTAAAAATTAGTCGCCCCACACGGTTTTGAAGTGCTTTAACGATTTTCCCATAATTTTTTAATTCTTCATTTTCGGCTAAAACAGTACCGGTGAGCTGCCCTTCAAGATTTAAAATAATTTGTTCTAATTGTTCAAAATCATCACATTGTACAACCATAGAAAAGGGACCAAATACTTCTTGATGCAACTTAGGATTGTTTAAAAATGTCTGTCCGTCAACAGTAGTAATAGCTTGTCTGCCATAATTTGCAGCTGTGTCGCCTTTAAAAAAGGACACTTCTTTTAAACCTTCTTGAGCCAGTGCATTTGCTTTTTTATTTTCATAAGACCCAATAATATTGGGGTGTAACATACAAGTCGGTTCAATCTTTACAATTTCATCCGCTAAGGTTCTTATAAAAAGAGTGAAGGCATCGCTTTTTATTCCTAAAAGCAAGCCCGGATTGGTACAAAATTGTCCCGAACCCAACGTTATGGATGAGGCATAGGTTTTGGCCCATACGGTACTTTTATTTTCGACAGCTTCAGGAAATATTACAACGGGATTAATACTGCCCATTTCGGCAAATACAGGAATAGGCTCAGGACGTCGGGCCGCCAAATCATACAGCGCACGACCTCCCGAAATACTTCCCGTAAAGCCAACAGCTTTAACTGAGGGATGTTTGACCAATTGTACACCCACTTCGATACCCCTGCTGTTTAAATTAGAAAATACGCCATTAGGCATACCCGTTTTTTGTGCGGCTTTTGTAATGGCTTGTGCAACCAATTCCCCCGTACCGGCATGCATAGGGTGCGATTTTACAATAACAGGACATCCGGCGGCGAAAGCCGATGCGGTATCGCCTCCGGCAGTAGAATAAGCCAGAGGAAAGTTGCTGGCACCAAAAACCACAACAGGCCCTAATGGGATGAACATTTTTCGTAAATCGACCTTTGGAACGGGTTTGCGGTCGGGTTGAGCTGTTTCGATGACCGCTTCTACCCAAGAGCCTTCTTTAACCAAATCGGCAAAAGCGTATAGTTGTAAAAGGGTGCGTCCACGTTCATTTTTAGCACGTTCTTCGGATAGGCCTGTTTCTGAGCAATAGGTTTTTATAAGAGCCATGTCTAAAAGCAAAATTTCATCGGCAATAGCTCTTAAAAATGCGGCCTTTTTAGACCCGGAGACATCTCTAAAATTTTTAAAAGCTTTTGTAGCCAAAAGGCAAGCCTTGTCTATTTCTTTATTGGTGGCTTCGTAATAAACAATGCTGTTTGCACTGTTTTTTTGCGGATTAAAAGTTTTAAAAGTAATATTTCCTTTGGCACTTAGTGCAAATCCTATTTGATTTTTACCTGTTTCCATTTTGTATTTTATAAATCAAGATTAGATTCAATTTTTACTTTTTTGGGTAAACCGTCAACAACAAGATCGTAAGAATGATCTACCAATTCATAAAACAACTCGGGTGATATACAACCTTGTGGCGCTACGGTATTCCACAATTTTTTATTCATATGATAGCCGGGCTGTATGCAGTCGTAGGTTTCGCGGAGCTCTAAAGAACGTTCGGGGTCGCATTTTAAGTTGACTTTAAACTCGGCGTCATCCAATCCCGACAAGGCAAACATTTTATGGGCGACTTTAAAAACAAGTGTTGTTTCGTTAAACGGAAAACTTTCTGTAACGGCTTTTTTTTGGAGGCAATAGGTTCTAAAGACTTCTATATTCATGAGGTTAAAACTACAAAAAAAGCGACTTCTTTTTTAAGAAGCCGCTTTTCATACTAATTAATAAACCTAATTTAGGCACTTTTTACCAAATCTAACGACGTTTGAATTTCAAAACTTGGTGGTTCACCTAAATGTCTTTTAACGGTACATTGAGCGATAGCCCTTACAATGGCATTTTTGTATTTTACGGGAAATGAT
Source organism: uncultured Flavobacteriaceae bacterium (assembly GCA_964564475.1). Classification (GTDB taxonomy): domain Bacteria; phylum Bacteroidota; class Bacteroidia; order Flavobacteriales; family Flavobacteriaceae; genus CG1-02-35-72. The sequence goes on from CAZMBM010000010.1 coordinate 22,894, forward strand.
TCGGGTAACTCAACATGAATATTAATGTTTTCGGCCATATGGGTTTCATGATTATATCTAACTGTTTCAACTATAGTTACGCCGTCTAACGACAGGTTGCGTTGCTGTATAAACTCTCTTGCGTAATAGGCGGCACACATACCGGCAGAGGCTAGAAAAATTAAAAAAGGAGAATCATTTATAGTGATTTTTTTAGCATCGAAATATGGAATAATTTTTCCGTCAGGATCAAATTTTATAATAATCTGCATGTCATTTTACATTTTAAAAAATGAGGAGCAAATATACAATTCCTCCGGCAATCAAAATGTAACTTAAACTACAAATAAATCGGCCGCAATACCATCGGCTAGAAAGAGGCCTTTTTTGGTGAGTTTTAACTTCTCGATACGCTCTGAAAAGTGTTCAGGGCTACTCGAAGTAACGATTTTTAACAAACCTTGACGGGTGTATTTTTCGGCCTGCTTTAAAAGTTGTATTTTATAGTTTTTACCAAATTGGCTTTCGATGTTGTCTAAATCAACGCCCCACATGGTGCGTAAACCGGTCATGACAGTTTCGTTAAGACGGTCTTTTTTAGATAAAACTTCGGTTTTTTTTGGCAAGTCATTTTTGTCTAAAGCCTTTAAATACTTAATATTGTTAGCTATATTCCAACTTCTTGACCTTAGGTTAAACGAATGTGCCGAAGGGCCAATACCCAAATAGCTTTTGCCTTGCCAGTAAGCTGTATTGTGTTTTGAAAAATAACCCTGCTTACCAAAATTAGATATTTCGTATTGAATAAATCCGTTTTTTTGGGTTTCAGACAGCAAAATATTAAAGTGCTCCAACGCTAAGGCATCATCAACAGGTGGATATTTACCCGCTTTTATAAAACTCGCCAAAGCTGTTTTGGGCTCTACTGTTAAGGCATAAGCCGAGAGGTGTTTGATGCCTAAATCGAAAATAGTTTGCAGGTTTTGACGCCATTTTTTTGAAGTTAAATTCGGAATACCATAAATCAAATCGACTGTAATATTGTCGAAATATCTAACAGCCTCTGTCAGACAATTTATGGCTTCAGCGGCATTATGAGCACGGTTCATAAATTGTAAATCGGCATCGTAAAAAGATTGGATGCCAATGCTCAAACGGTTGATGCCGATATCTCGGTATAATTCAAAAAGATTCCCTGCCTGATCGGCAGGCAGGCTCGACTCCGCTCGAAAAGACAGGTCATTTAAATCATCGGGATTGGCTTCTAAAGTAATTTCGGGATTGTCAGTTACCGTATAATTTTGATAAATCGTATCAATCAAAAATTTTAAATCGTCAATTGTCAATACAGAAGGTGTCCCACCGCCAAAATAAATACTTTCGAGAGCTTGTGTCAGGTCATTTTTACGCAAAATTAATTCTTTTGCTAAAGCGTGTACCATTTCAGTTTTTCGTTTAACAGAAGTCGAAAAATGGAAGTTACAATAATAACAGGCTTGTTTGCAAAAAGGGATGTGGATGTAGAGAGCTCCCATAGATTTAGTGTTCAGTTATTATGCCAAATTTAAGAGGATTTGTAATCATATAATTTATTCGTTTTCCAACTTCTTCACTGTCATTTAAAAGTTTATTAGAAAGTTTTTTTATATAATCACATCTTTGATGAAACGCCAACCAAGTTTGTGTTTCTAAACTTTCGACATCGCTATCTGTTAGTTTACTTAAAAAATGTTTAGGGGATACACTTTTTCTATAGGTTTCTGAAATATTTGCCGCAATACTTCTTGATGACTTCCTAATTTGACTGGTGAGAGAGTATTGTTCTTCTTTCGGAAAAGGTTTGGTCGTTTCGAAAATAAACATGGCCAAATCAAATGACTTTTGATAAGCTAATAAATCTTGAAATTTCATAATATTATTGATTCTACCGATTACTGCCAAGTAATACTGAACACTATTTTTTAACTCTTTTTTCATTCTGCTTAACAAACGACGCCCATCCTGTATAATTCTTGTTAGCTGTTACCTTCCCGGAATTATAAAAATGACAGACTGCCGCTGCTAAACCATCGGTAGCATCTAAGTTTTTTGGAAGGCTTTTTAAACCGAGTAAACTTTGGAGCATTTTAGCTACTTGTTCTTTACTGGCATTGCCGTTGCCCGTAATGGCCATTTTTATTTTTTTGGGTGAATACTCGGTAATGGGTATCTGACGCGATAAACCGGCCGCCATAGCCACACCTTGGGCACGCCCCAGTTTGAGCATACTTTGTACATTTTTCCCAAAAAAAGGGGCTTCAATGGCAATTTCATCGGGATGGTAAGTGTCGATTAACTCTAAGGTGCGTTCAAAAATATATTTGAGTTTTTTGTAGTGATTGTCGAGCTTTTTAAGTTGTAATTCGTTCATTTGAATAAAGGTCATATGTTTGTTTAAAACCTTTATCAAACCGAAACCCATAATACTTGTTCCGGGATCTATACCCAATATGATTTTTTCTGAAGCCAAATAGTTGTTAATTTGTAGTCAAATGTACAATTTAAAACCCATATTTAAATCGGTTTTTAGCGCCCTTGTAAAAACACTTATTTTGTTAGGAGCTGCTTATTTTATTTATAGCCGGTTGATTAAAAACAATGATATAGACGGATTAATTTTTTATGACAATTTAAAAAAGATAGTGGTAAAAAGTATTCCAACTTTTGTGTTAATTTTAAGCCTTAGCCTTGCCAATTGGTTGTTGGAAATACTGAAGTGGCAATCTTTGGTTAGCACTGTACATAATATTACTTTTATAACAGCTGCCAAACAGTGTTTAAGTGCTTTAACCGCTTCGTTATTTACGCCAAACAGGTTGGGTGATTATGTGGCTAAAAGCCTATATTTTAAAGGCAGTAAAACCAAAATTATAGCTTTAAACAGTGTAGGACATGGGTTGCAATTGAGTGCTACAATCTTTTTTGGCCTTTTGGGACTGGCTTTTTTAAGTTCTAACTACCCCATAAAAGTTTCGTTTAATACCCCATTAATTTTACTTTTTTTAATGTTAATGTTGTCTGTACCCGCCTTTAAATCGGGTCGCTTTTGGGCGCGTAAACTATTCCGGTTTTATAAAAATATAAAGACAAAATTGCTTTTTAAGATTAGCTTCCTATCGGTTTTGCGATATCTTATTTTTAGTCACCAATATTACATTTTATTGCTGTTGTTGGGCTTACAAGTCGGCTATATTACCGGTATGGCGGCTATTTTTAGCATGTATTTATTAGCATCGCTACTTCCGGCTTTAAGCATAGCCGATTGGCTTGTAAAAGGCTCTGTAGCTGTTTTTGTATTTGGTTTTTTAAAGGTTCCGGCTCTTTTGATAGTGCAAGTCAGTTTATTGATGTGGGTGTTGAATTTTGCCCTACCGGCTATAGTTGGAAGTGTTTACATTGTCAAATTTAAGATTAACCAACCCAAACCTGTTGCGTCAAGCGTATGATAATAGTCGCTGTTTTAATAAGTGTATTGTATGTTTTGCTGATGCTTCTTTTAGCAAACGGACAGACGAAATTAAAACCTTTTGTGTTTAAACAACAAACTGTTTTTACACAGTTCTCTGTCATTGTGCCCTTTCGAGATGAAGCCGATAATCTAGAAAACTTATTACACAGTTTTTCGACATTAGACTATCCGAAAGAGTCTTTTGAGATTATTTTAATAAACGATTTTTCATCGGATAATTATGCGTCCATTATAGAAAGATTTAAAAAGACAATGCCAAATTTAAGCTGTATAAATGCTGTTAAATCTGACATATCGCCCAAAAAGGCCGCTTTAAGTTTGGGTATTTTAAAAGCGCAATACGATTGGATAATGACTACCGATGCCGATTGTGCTTTTAATAAAAATTGGTTACAGGCCTACAATCAAAAAATTATTGACGACAAGCCTTTGTTAATTGCCGGATTGGTAAAGTTTAACATTTCAAAATCTTTTTTAAACCGTTTTCAATGCCTCGATTTGTTGAGTTTACAAGCCACTTTATTGGGGTCGTTTGGTTGGCATAAACCTCTTTTTTGTCACGGAGCCAATTTGTGTTATACCAAAAGTTTGTTTTATGGATTAGACGGCTTTAAAAACCATCAAAATATTGCCAGTGGCGACGATGTTTTTTTGTTGGAAGCCGCTTTTAAAAAATACCCTAACAGGGTAAGCGTCTTAAACAGTCTGGAAGCTACCGTTACGACAAATACCGAACCTTCATTTAAAAAATTACTCTCACAACGCACCCGTTGGGCAGCCAAAGCCACCTCTTATAAAAATGCTACGATTAAAATAGTAGGGCTTATTGTTTTTGCAATGAATTTGTTGTTGATAACCGTGGCTGTTTTAAGTCTTTTCGGACTCTTTAGCCTTAAGGTATTTTTACTGATTTTTTTGATAAAATTTAATATCGACGTGGTTGTTTTATATCCAATGGCGCGGTTTTTTAAACAAGAAATAGTCTTAAAAAGTTATGTGTTGAGCAGTTTTTTATATCCGCTTTTTAGCGTAATGAGTGTTTTTTTAGGATTTACCAAAGGCTATACTTGGAAGCAAAGAAAGTTTAAAAAATAAATACCTCTACTTTGTTTTAGGGTGGCTCTATCCAAGTTCACCCCTAGTAAAAAGAGGTATTTGTTAAATGGTTTTTAGAGGTCTAGTTTCTAGATTCTTGTTTCTAAAGGTCTTAATTCTTTATTATTACAGGTAATTCAAACTGCGTCGTAACAGGCATCCCGCGTTTTATGGCGGGTTGTAAAGTTGGTATTTTGCTAGCAAACCTTTTTAAAAGACTATCTAAAAGGCTTTCATAATCTTTATTTTGACTTTTAGAAGTCACTTTCACAAATTGTGTTTTACCAGATTGCAGAACTTTTAATGTCACCAATAAAGTGTCGTTTTCTGCCGTTTTTGTTTTAAGCGGGTACTTTTTTAAGAGGCTGTTAATATGTTCGGCCATTTTTATTTGAAAGCATATTTTTTGTTTGTCCCTATCTGGAATATTTTTACATTCCGGGAAAAGGGGATAGGCATCTATGGTAGTAAAATCTATAACGGTATCAATTGTTAGGGTGTTTGGTGAACTTTGTTTTGGAAAAAAATAATCGCAAGATGTTAAAAATAACACGCTAAAAATGAGCGGGAATAAATGGATATGAGTGGAATTTTTTTTCACAAGGTGAAAGTAAGAAAAATTAAACAAAAAAACCGAGCACA
>CAZMBM010000011.1:0-27630 GCA_964564475.1 uncultured Flavobacteriaceae bacterium
AAAGAAACACAATAGATTTGTCAAAAGTAAAAAAAGTAACGCCTTTAATGAAACAGTACAATGCCATAAAGGCAAAGTACCCCGATGCGTTGTTGCTTTTTAGGGTAGGCGATTTTTACGAAACTTTTGGCGAAGATGCTGTAAAAGCCGCGGCTATTTTAAATATTGTCCTTACCAAACGCGGCAATGGCAGTGCCACCGAAACGGCCTTGGCGGGATTTCCGCATCACAGTATCAACACCTATTTGCCCAAATTGGTAAAAGCAGGATTTCGCGTGGCCATTTGCGACCAACTGGAAGACCCTAAAATGACTAAAACCATTGTCAAACGCGGGGTGACCGAATTGGTAACCCCCGGCGTGGCTTTAAATGACGAAGTTTTACAAGCCAAAACCAATAACTTTTTGGCGGCTGTACACTTTGGGAAAAAGAAAATGGGCGTCTCGTTTTTAGATATTTCTACAGGCGAATTTTTAACCGCACAGGGCAATGCTGATTACATTGACAAACTCCTTCAAAATTTTAAACCCAACGAAATTTTGGTTCAAAAGCAGTTCAAAAACAGTTTTATTGAATTGTTTGGCAACACTTTTTACTGTTTTTATTTAGACGATTGGGTTTTTAAAACAGATTTTGCCAACGAGGTACTCACCCGTCATTTTGAAATTGTCTCCTTAAAAAGTTTTGGTATTTCTGATATTCCGGAAGGTATTATAGCCGCCGGAAGTGTGTTACACTACCTGTCTGAAACCCAGCACAAAAAATTAAATCACCTTACCAACCTTAAGCGTATTGAAGACGATGCCTATGTGTGGATGGACAAATTTACCATTCGTAATTTAGAACTGTACTCCGGCACGTCATCGGGCTCTGTAACTTTGTTAGATGTCATCGATAAGACCCTCACTCCGATGGGAGGGCGTTTGTTAAAACGGTGGTTGGCACTCCCTCTAAAAAACGTCCTTGAGATTACCGCACGTCATGATATGGTTAAATTCTTAATAGATCATTGTGACTTTTTCGATTTGGTAAATACCCAATTAAAAGGTATCAGCGATTTAGAAAGACTTATTTCTAAAGTCTCTACAGGCAGAATTTCGCCACGCGAAGTATGGTCTTTAAAAACATCGCTCGAAGCGGTACTCCCAATAAAAAGAGCCCTAGAAAAAAACAAGACAACAGCTGTAAAATCGTGGGTGTCATATTTTAAAGACTGTAGCGTTTTAACCGATAAAATTACTAAAACACTCCACCCCGAGGCGCCTGTTAGTTTACAAAAAGGACATGCTATTGCCGAAGGCGTTTCAACAGAATTAGACGAATTAAGAGCTTTGGCCACATCGGGTAAAGCCTATCTGACGGCTATGTTGGAACGTGAAATTGAACGCACCCAAATACCCAGTTTAAAAATAGCCTTTAACAATGTATTTGGTTACTACATCGAGGTGCGTAATACGCATAAAGACAAGGTTCCCGAAGATTGGATTCGCAAACAAACACTGGTCAGTGCCGAACGTTATATTACCGAAGAACTCAAAGAGTACGAGACCAAAATTTTAGGGGCACAAGAAAAAATAGCTGTTTTAGAACAGCAACTGTTTACAGAGCTACTCGGCTTTATAGTCGAGCATCTAAAAGCCGTACAAGCCAACGCTCAGGGCATTGCCCAACTGGATTGTTTATGCGGTTTTGCCAAGATTGCCATAGATAACAATTATATACGTCCCGAAATTAATCAAAGTACCGATTTAGAAATAAAAAACGGTCGGCATCCGGTTATTGAGCGGCAATTGCCCATTGGAGAGGCGTATGTTCCAAATGACGTGATTTTAAACCGTAATCAGCAACAAATTATCATGATTACCGGCCCCAACATGAGTGGTAAGTCGGCTATTTTAAGGCAAACAGCTCTGATTGTTTTAATGGCGCAAATGGGCAGTTATGTACCGGCTAAATTTGCTAAAATAGGACTGGTAGATAAGATTTTTACCCGTGTGGGTGCCAGCGATAATATTTCTATGGGCGAATCGACTTTTATGGTAGAGATGAACGAAACCGCCAATATTTTACACAACATTACCGATAAAAGCTTGGTATTACTTGACGAGATTGGACGCGGCACAAGTACTTATGACGGCATTTCTATCGCTTGGGCCATTGCCGAATACCTTCATGAACATCCTGCCAAACCCAAAACCTTATTCGCCACACATTATCACGAACTCAATGACATGGCCGAAACTTTTGAACGGATTAAAAACTTTAATGTATCGGTTAAAGAGCTCAAAGATAAAGTCATTTTTTTGCGAAAATTAGTACCCGGAGGCAGCGAACACAGCTTTGGTATTCACGTAGCCAAATTGGCCGGTATGCCGGGACCTGTTATCCATAAAGCCAATAAAATTTTAAAACAACTCGAAAAAAGTCACACGTCCGAAGCTGTCAAAGAAAAACTTCAAAAAGCCCAACAAAACGATATTCAGTTGAGTTTTATAAAACTAGACGACCCACTTCTCGAAGAAATAAAAGAAGAAATTTTATCGACAAATATAGACACCCTAACCCCTATTGAGGCCTTGATGAAGCTCAATGAAATCAAACGCATGCTTATTAAAAAGTAAAATAATTCTGAATTCTGAATTTTGAATTCTGAATTCTTGGTATCTTTGTCCTTTAAAATTAAAAACCGATGTTTTTATTTATTAGCGGTCCGGAAATTTTTGTAGTGATGCTCATTGTAGTGATGCTTTTTGGTGCTGATAAAATTCCCGAAATTGCCAAAGGTTTAGGTAAAGGTATGCGTCAATTAAAAGATGCCTCTAACGATATAAAACGCGAAATTACCGAAAGCGCCAAAGAACAGGGTATTGATACCGAATTCACTAAAGGCATCAACAAAGAGATTACCAAGGTTAAAGACGATATTGACGATATTACCGGCCCTATAAAACGCTCGTTCTAAATGTCTGTTATCGACAAAATAATTGCCTTAGATAAATCTACACTTGTTTATCTAAACAACTTAGGCAATCCTTATTGGGATGCTTTTTGGCTGGCTGTTACCCACCAATACAACTGGATTCCGTTGTTTATCTTTATGTTTTTTCTAATTTTTAAAGCCTATGGTTTTAAAAAAGGACTTATAATAATACTCCTTACGGCTGTTTTTGTCGCTTTTACAGATCAGTTTGTAAACTTAATTAAGCATACCTTCGAACGCTTGCGCCCCAATAACGACCCGTCGGTTAAAGAGTTAATTCGTATTGCTTACGCGCCGCGCAGTTTTAGTTTTGTGTCGGGTCATGCCACCAATTCTACAGCCAACACCTTGTTAGTTTATCTTTTGTTAAAAAAGCACTTTAAATACACTTGGTTATTTTTTGTTTGGCCCTTAATTTTCGCTTACAGTCGTATTTATTTAGGGGTTCACTATCCTATTGATGTTTTGGTAGGGGCACTTTTAGGAATATTACTTGGCTTTGGGTTTTATAAAATTTGTCTTTTTACCTTAAAAAAGGTGAATAGTTAAATCCTTTTAATCGCTGTTACACAAAGAACCACTAAGAAAGAAGTGTCTATAAATGCCGTTGGCATTATACGTTTTTAACACATATGATTAGCTATGTTTGTACGACCCCAAAGGGGTCGCAGTAAAGGTGTGTTGTAGTATTAATTACATACCTAAAATCCCTCTGGGATTAGAACTAAAATATGAAACAGGAAAATAAACTATCTCTATGCGAGCATACTGTGTGTTATTTGTTGATACTCCGATAATCTGAATCATAACTCAGAAATACAGCCTAAAACTTATTTTACACGAGTTAACATCAAACCATCTCTTATAGGTAATAACACGCTTTCTACTCTAGAATCGTCATTTAGTAATTTATTGTAAATCTGTAGTGCTTGAGTGTCTTTATCTTTAGTTTCTGCCTGTTGTAAAACTTTACCGCTCCACAACACATTATCAGATAAAATGAGCCCGCCACGATTCATTTTAGGCACAATCGATTTAAAATAATTGGGATAATTGGCTTTATCGGCATCTATAAAGACCAAATCGAATTTTATTTTAAACCTATCTATAATATCAAGGGCTTCGCCTAAATAGGTTTTTATCTGATTTTTATAAGGTGATTTATTAAAATATTTTTGTTGGATAGACGCCAATTCTTCATTGTGGTCTATCGTGTGTAAAAGACCGTCGGGCGCTAAGCCTTCGGCCAAACACAATGCCGAATAACCTGTATAGGTTCCTATTTCTAAGATATTTTTGGGTTTAACGAGTTTAGATAGTAGCGACAGCAATCGTCCTTGAAAATGGCCGCTTAGCATGCGAGGGATTAATACTTTTTGCCAGGTTTCTCTACTGAGTTCTTGTAATATTTTAGGTTCTTCTTGCGAATGTAAATCGGCATATTCTTGAAGTTCCTGCGAAATGAATTCCATAATTAACTTTTGACAAAAATAACTAAAAACGATGCTAAATGAGTGCCGTTTTATGGTGATTTAATTTGTTCCTTCTAAGTGATGTTTTAATTCTGCTTTGAGAACTTCCTTGTCTTTTTGACAGAGATGTTTCTGATTCTGGTGTAAAAGATGTGTGTTAAACAGCTTTGACATCATTTTATTTTGTTCTGAATACAAACCGCATTTTTTACACAGAAATAAATGCATTTGTAATTTAATTTTGTCTAAAAAAGTAGCTTCATTATATTGTGTTTTATCACAAATGGTTGACGCTTCATCACAATTTATCATTACTTTGTTACTCATACTCCTTGTTTATTTATTGAACCAATTTTCTTCCATACATTTTCTTAATTGAAGTCTGGCACGGTGTATTATAACCCACAGATTAGACGACGATATGTCTAATTCATTACAAATCTCTTCTGTGTCAATATTATGCATGGTCTTCATTTTAAATACCACCCGGTATTTTTCAGGAAGCGCATTGACACAATTATTTATAGCAAGACCCAACTCTTTTGATTCTATATTTTGCTCCGCTTCATTTCCCCAAGTCTGTGGCACACATTCTTCGAGCCATTTCCCCTTTTTACCCCCTTCTTCATAAAAATTAACACGTATTTCGGCTTTGCCTTTTTTTGAATTCATCTTGCGGTATTGGTCTATAATTTTACGCTTTAAAATAGATACCAACCAAGTGCGTTCAGAGGCATCTCCTCGGTAATTTTTCATTGCTTTTAAGCCTGAAAAAAAAGTTTCTTGAACAATGTCTTTTGCCAATTCTGTATCATCTAATCGCGTGATGGTATAATTAAACAAATAATCTGCGTAATTGTCTATCCAACGATTAGGGTCTAAGGTGTGTGTTTTTTGATTCGCTTGGTTTGACATGAAAAATTGGCAAAATAATTTGGTTAAAGGTAAATAAATCTACAGAAACTTATAAGATACGGTGTCTGTTAAATTTTGGTTTTCTGATTCATTCTAATCTAGTACAAATTGGTTAGTCGGTTTTTGTGTATTTTCTTTCAAGGGTTTTTGTGTAACTCTAACTCTTTTTCTTTACCTAGCAGTCTCTATATTTCGTTTTTTGCAAGTGCCTTTATATTAAGACCTAAACTTGGCATATAGTAAGACATTGCATCAATACCAATAAGTAAGTTTGTTATTTATAAGAAATTTAAAGCACAAATATAAAAAAGCCCTTTGAAAACGTACTTAAAATAGTTCTAAATAAGCAAATTATCACTCAAGTAGCGGGCTCTTTTTACAGAATAACTGTATCTTTGTTGTCCTAAAAAATAATTTTTAATTTATTATTAAACTAGTCAAAATGAGCATATTTTTATCGTCATCTATTGGAAGAAAAATAGTCATGTCGCTTACGGGCTTCTTCCTCATAACGTTTTTAATTGTACATCTTGGTGTAAATTTATCACTTTTTTGGGGTGCCGAAGCCTTTAATACCGCTTCTGAATTTATGGCCACAAATGGTGTCATTCAAGTGATGCAATACGTTCTTGCAGCTGGTTTTATTTTACATATTATACTCGGCATTAGGTTAGAGCTTAAAAACCGTGCTTCTAGGGGTATTAAATATGTGGTAAATAAGCCATCAGAAAATTCGAGTTTCTCTTCCAGAAACATGATTGTAACGGGTATTATTGTTCTTTTATTCTTAATCTTGCATTTAAAAGATTTTTTTGTAGAACTTAAATTCTTTGATAAAGGCGGTTTTGCTACCGACTACGAATTGGTAACTACGCTCTTTAAAAACCCTGTTTACACATTTATTTATGTTCTGGCTTTTATCTTATTAGGTATTCATTTAAGTCACGGTTTTCAGTCGGCTTTTCAAAGCTCAGGTGCTAACTACAATAAATACAAAGCCTGTATTAAAAAAACAGGAATACTTTTTAGCATTTTAATAGCTATAGGATTTTCGTCAATAGCCTTGTATTTCTATTTCGTATAAATCAATATAAAGATTTAAAAAAATTATGTCAATATTAAATTCAAAAATACCGGAAGGACCCATAGCTCAAAAATGGGAAAATTATAAAGCACATACCAATTTGGTAAACCCTTCTAACCGTAGAAAAATAGATATTATTATTATCGGGTCAGGACTTGCCGGGGGCGCTGCCGCCGCCACTTTAGGCGAAGCCGGTTACAATGTTAAAGTATTTTATTTTCAAGACAGTCCGCGCCGTGCGCACTCCATTGCGGCACAGGGTGGTATAAACGCTTCGCGAAATTATCAAAACGACAATGACAGTGATTACCGTTTGTTTTACGACACTGTTAAAGGAGGCGATTACCGTGGCCGTGAAGAAAATGTTTACCGTTTGGCACAATTAAGTGGTAACATCATCGACCAATGTGTGGCACAAGGGGTTCCGTTTGCACGCGAATATGGTGGCACTTTAGCCAACCGCTCTTTTGGGGGTGCCCAAGTATCCAGAACTTTTTATGCTTCCGGCGCAACAGGGCAACAACTATTATTAGGCGCTTACAGTTCTATGAACCGTCAAATAAAAGCGGGTAAGGTAAAATCGTATAACCGTCATGAAATGCTCGATGTGGTTATAGTAGATGGCAAAGCGCGTGGTATTATAGCACGCAATTTGGTAACGGGAAAAATTGAGCGCTTTGGGGCTCATGCCGTGGTTATTGCCAGTGGCGGTTATGGAAATGTTTTTTACCTTTCTACAAATGCTATGAATTGCAATGCCACAGCCATTTGGAAAACCTATAAAAAAGGTGCTTTTATGGCCAATCCTTGTTTTACACAAATCCATCCTACTTGTATTCCGGTTTCGGGCGAACACCAAAGTAAATTGACACTGATGTCTGAGTCTTTACGAAACGATGGTCGTATATGGGTACCTAAAAATATTGAAGACGTTAAAGCCATCCGCGAAGGCAAACTAAAACCCACCGAAATAACCGAAGAAAACCGCGATTATTACCTAGAGCGCCGTTATCCGGCTTTTGGTAATTTGGTGCCTCGTGATGTTGCTTCACGCGCCGCTAAAGAACGCTGTGATGCCGGTTATGGCGTGAATAAAGCCGGTTATGCTGTGTATTTGGATTTTGAAGATGCCATAAAGCGTCTTGGGAAACAGGTTGTTAAAGAGCGTTACGGCAATTTATTCGACATGTATCAAAATATTACAGGCGACAACCCTTATGAAACACCTATGATGATTTATCCGGCATCGCATTACACTATGGGGGGCACATGGGTTGATTACGAAACGATGACAACAGTACCCGGGTTATACACTATTGGTGAAGCTAATTTTTCAGACCATGGTGCTAACCGTTTAGGTGCTTCGTCATTAATGCAATGCCTATGTGATGGTTATTTTGTATTACCGGCAACCATTGGCAACTATTTAAGTGATGATATTCATACAGGACCCATCGCTACCGATACACCCGAATTTGATGATGCCGAAAAAGAAGTCAAAGATTTAATTGAAAAACTATTTGCCATAAAAGGCTCAAAATCTGTTGATTATTTCCACAAAAAACTCGGGAAAGTTATGTGGGATAAAGTGGGCTTGTCTCGAAACGAAAAAGGCCTTAAAGAAGCCATCGCAGAAATTAAAGCCATACGTGCCGATTTTTGGAAAGACGTAAAAGTCACAGGTAAACCCAATCAGTTTAACAACGAACTGGAAAAAGCCATCCGCGTGGCAGACTTTTTAGAGTTAGCCGAACTTATGGCCATTGACGCTCTAAACAGAAAAGAATCTTGCGGGGCTCATTATCGCGAAGAATCTGTAGAATTAGACGGCCCTCAAAAAGGCGAAGCGAAACGTAACGATAAAGAGTTTACCTATGTGGCGGCTTGGGAATACACAGGAGAAGGCAAAGCACCTAAACTCCATAAAGAAAACCTAACTTTTAACGCAATTGAATTAAAACAACGTAATTATAAATAATTACAAGTAAAAAATATTGAACATGGATTTTACTTTAAAAATATGGCGTCAAGAAGATGCCGATGCTCGAGGAAGCATGGAAGAATACAAGGTTACAGATATTGATGCCGATACGTCGTTCTTAGAAATGCTCGATGTATTAAATCAGCAACTCGTAGAAAAAGGCCTAGACGCTATCTCTTTTGACAATGATTGTCGCGAAGGTGTTTGTGGCACCTGTTCTTTGTATATTAATGGCGAAGCCCACGGTCCTAAAAGATTGGTCACTACCTGCCAATTGTATATGCGTTCATTTAAAGACGGTCAGACTATTTATATTGAACCTTTTAGAGCCAAGGCTTTTCCTCTTGTAAAAGATTTGGTAGTAGATCGTAGCGCTTTCGACCGTATTCAGCAGGCCGGCGGTTATGTCTCATTCAATACAGGGGGTGCTCCAGACGCCAATGCCATACCAATTGCCAAAGAAGATGCAACTGCTGCTTTTGACGCGGCCGAATGTATCGGCTGCGGCGCTTGCGTGGCCACTTGCAAAAACTCAAGCGCTATGCTCTTTGTCTCGGCTAAAGTATCGCAATTTGCCTATTTACCACAAGGCAAAGTAGAAGCAACCGAGCGCGTCCTAAATATGGTAAACCAAATGGATGCCGAAGGTTTTGGCAACTGTACCAATACCGGTGCTTGCGAGGTAGAATGTCCTAAAGGTATCTCTTTAGAAAATATCGCCCGCCTAAACCGCGAATTTTTAAAAGCCACGGTAGTGCCTAAATAACTGCCCTAGATTATAAATTTAATATCCCCAAATTGCTGATAAATGGTTTGGGGATTTTTATTGGCCTAAATTTAAAAAACGACTATTTCTATTAACGATAAACAACCTAAAAAGGTAAGTTAGTTAAATCTACATTACCCCCTGATATAATAATACCCACTTTTTTATTTTTAAAGCGATCTTTCTCTTTTAATACCGCCGCAAATGCCACTGCTGACGAGGGCTCGACTACTATTTTTAAACGCTCCCAAATTAATTTCATTGCGGCAATAATTTCAGCTTCTTCTACACAAATTATATCTGAAACGTATTTCTGAACGATTGGAAAATTATTATTTCCCAATTGCGTTCGCAAACCATCGGCAATGGTATTTGTGGTTTTATTACTTTCTATTTTACCACTTTGCAAAGAACGAAAAGCGTCATTGGCTTCTTGGGGTTCTCCGGCAAAAATTTGACAGTTATTTCCAAAATAATAACCTGCCAAAGCCGTACCGGCTAACAAGCCACCCCCGCCAACAGGTGTAATAATGACGTCTAAATTTGGATGAACGTCTAAAAGTTCCATAGTAGCCGTACCCTGACCTATAATTACCGGCATGTCATTTGACGGATGGATAAAAGTCGCCCCTGTTTCTTTTATGACTTCTTCTGTTTTTTCTTCTCGTGCAATAGGAGTAGATTCACTTTCAATTACAATACCGCCATAAGCCAATACGGCCTCCTTTTTGACTTTTGGGGCATTTTTTGGCATCACTATATAAGCCTTAATACCTATGTTTTTTGCGGCTAAGGCTAAGGCTTGGGCAAAATTACCGGATGAATGGCTTATCACACCTTTCACCTTCTGTTCGGACGTTAGCTGCAACAAGGCATTTGTGGCGCCTCGCATTTTAAAAGCCCCCATTTTTTGAAAATTTTCGCACTTAAAAAATAATTGGGTTCCCGCAATGTCATTGAGAAGTTGTGATGATAAAACGGGTGTATTGTGAATAAAAGGGCTTATGCGTTTTTGTGCTTTTAGTAATTCTTCTTTAAAATCCATTTTTAAGTGTGTGATTAGTTTATAAAATTAGCAATAATTTAGATTAAATCTTTACATTTGGATACTAAGATTTTTATATATGATGCCTTTTAAAACACCGCTACAATCTAAATTACCGCATGCCCAAACCAGTATTTTTGCAGTTATGAGTGGTTTGGCCGCCAAAGAAAAAGCCCTTAATTTATCACAAGGTTTTCCAAATTTTAAAACTTCTGAAACTTTAATAGGCTTAGTGAGTGAAGCTATGAAAAAAGGCCTTAATCAATACGCCCCTATGCCGGGGATTTTCAGCCTTCGAGAAGCTATTTCTGAAAAAATTTACAATTTATACGGCGTTAAATACAATCCCGATACCGAAATTACCGTAACAGCAGGGGCTACCCAGGCTATTTTTACCATTATTGCCGCCTTTATCCACAAAAATGACGAGGTGATTATTTTTACACCTGCTTACGATTGTTACGAACCCAGCGTCGAAATGTTTGGGGCTAAAGTCCATTCTGTTGCCTTAAAAGCCCCTGATTATAAAACCAATTGGGAAGAGGTAAAAAGTTTGGTTAATTCAAAAACCAAAATGATTATTATCAATACACCCCACAATCCAACAGGGAGCATTTTTCAAGCCGAAGATTTGTTGGCCTTACAAAAAATCGTTGCCGAGACAGATATCATTGTTTTAAGTGATGAAGTTTATGAACATATTATTTTTGACGGCGAAGCCCATCAAAGTGTGGCGCTTTATCCCGATTTGGTACAGCGCTCATTTATCGTAAAAAGTTTTGGCAAGACCTTTCATCACACAGGTTGGAAAACAGGCTATGTAGCGGCACCTGATTATTTGATGGCTGAATTTAGAAAAGCCCATCAGTTTAACGTGTTTTGTGTAAACCACCCTATTCAAGTCGGCTTAGCCACATTCTTAAAATCACCGGATAATTATCTCGGTTTACCCGATTTTTATCAGCAAAAGCGAGACTATTTTTTAGATTTAATTAAAGATTCTCGATTTCAATTTTCACCAGCTAAAGGCACTTATTTCCAACTACTTAGCTATAAAAAAATCAGCAATGAAGGTGATTATGATTTTGCGGTTAGGCTGACAAAAGAACACAAGATAGCCTCCATCCCTATTTCTGTATTTTATAAAGACACGTACGATGCTAAAATGCTGCGTTTTTGCTTTGCTAAAACGAACGAAACACTGGAACAAGCCGCCGCTATTCTTAATAAAATTTAACGATGGAAAAACTTAACATTACTCTGGTACAGTCTGATTTGGTTTGGGAAGATATTTCGAGCAATCTCAAGGCTTTTACATCGAAATTAAATCAGATAAAAGAGGCCACAGATATTGTGATATTACCCGAAATGTTTAGCACAGGGTTTTCTATGAATTCGGAAAATCTTGCCGAAAAAATGTCAGGTAAAGGTGTTACATGGCTGTTAGAAAAAGCCCGAGAATTAGACGCCTTAATCTTAGGAAGTCTCATTATTGAAGACCAAGGGCATTATTACAACAGGTTCATTGCGGCTTTTCCAAATGGCGCTATAAAACATTACAACAAACATCATTTGTTTACTTTGTCTGGCGAACATAAATTTTATACAGCCGGGCAGGAAACTATTCAATTAGAATACAAAGGTTGGAAAATACGTCCTCTTGTATGCTACGATTTGCGATTCCCGCTTTGGGCGCGAAATACTGATAACTATAACTTACTAATCTATATTGCCAGCTGGCCAAAACCCAGAATTGACGCTTGGGATACCTTGTTAAAAGCCCGTGCTATTGAAAACATGAGCTATGTGGTAGGTGTAAATCGTATAGGGGTTGACGGAAATAATCTAGAATACTGCGGACATTCCGCTGTTTACAATTGTTTGGGTAAATCATTAAGCTCTTCCTGTCCCAATAAAGAACAGGTTATACAAATTGAAATAGAAAAAGCTTCACTCTTAAAAACAAGAGCAAAGCTTCAATTCTTAAACGATAAGGACAGCTTTAAAATAATTTAACTATCCGGCTGTTGAAAACCAATGATGCCACGGAATTTTTGACAATACCAAAAGTAAGGCGATCCCGTAAAAAATGGCAATCGTTTTAAACTTAGCCTTATCGGTTGTTTTCTTTTTGTGTTTAGAAAACCCCACGGTGATTAAAACAATGGCTAAAACCATCATTAAAGGGTGCTCTACAACAAATAACCTTATTGTGGCGTCTTTCATAGATGCCCCCATACCAATCTCGCGCATGTGCGCATAAAAAGGTGATACAAAATACATAATAAAGCCTAAAACTAACTGAATATGCGCAAAAATTAGGGTAAATAACGACAGTCTTAAGTCTTTTTCTTTAAAATCTTTGTTTTTTAAAACGCCTAAAAGGGCGTTAATAAAAGCTATTATCAATACCAACAGTACCAAATAAGCCCAACCGGAGTGTAAATGTTTAATCATAATAATGTTTTCGATTTTGGTTTCAAATATAAATAAAAAACCCGCGCCATGGCGCGGGTTTTAAGATATCTAAATCTTTAATTCTTAGAATTTAAATCTAAATGTAAAGTTATAGGTTCTACCATAGCCGAAGAATACACGGTTTCTGGTATCAACACCATTCCAAGTAGTGCTTGAACTATCTGCTATTAAATTTGTGTCAGATTCTGAAATATACTGTACATCAAACAGGTTGTTGATATTTAATCGCATAACCAATGTGTTAAACAATTTTTGATGTTTTGTGTTAAAGGTATAGGTCATCCCTGCATCTACTAAGTTAAAACTCGGTAATTTAAGAGCGACGCCTCCGGGGTTGTTAAATTGTCTGTCTCCCGGATCCAAATCAGCATACAAATTTCCTGCATGTCTCCAATTGGCATCCATTTTAAAGGTTTGTGACGCTTTAACCACCATGCCCAAACTGGCTGTATATTGTGCGGCATCACCTACTTTTACGTTGTCAAGGTACAAAGTTGAAGTACCAATTAAGTCTTGATTATTATCAAACACATCTGCTTGGATGTTGTTTTTATAACGCCAGTTACCAACAGAAGCCATACCGTTAAAAGTAATCATATCGCTTGGACGGTATTTAAAGTCTAGCTCTAAACCTGTATGAACTTCTTTAACGTTTCTATAATTGGCTGAGCCTCTTGCTTCAACTGTTCCCCCTGTACCTGTTCCATCATCAACCTGAAATGTGACAGATTTAGATATCCAACGGTTTGACCAAGTGGTATTATAAGCATTGAAGTTAACAACCAGTTTCTCTGAACGGAAACCATAGCCAATTTCTTGGGCATATACTTTTTCGTTTTGAACATCCGGATTTAGGTTGTTACCAAATCTAAGATAAACCGCATCAAAATTGGGTTGTCTTGAATAATAACCGCCGTTAAAGAAAACGTTGTTATTATCGTCAAGGTTAATATTCAAACCTCCTTTTATATCGCCTCCTTTTAAATTTTTCCAAGAAGTCGCTTGTGTGGCAGGGGGTTCGTTAAAATAGTCAACACGTTTGTAACCTTGGTTAGAAATGGCGGCTTGTACAAAAGCTGAAATTTTTTCTTTTTTGTACTCAACCTGACCAAACAAACCGGCCCAACGTACTAAACCGTCGTTGTAATAATCGATTTTTTGTTGCTTGGTAATGTTTTGGAAAGGATTTAAGCTAGGCTTTGCGTCAACAAGTTGTGTGATTTGATTCCCTGATGCCGGAAGGTTTGAGTTATCGTAATCTGTGTAACCGTCGGCTCCTAATAAGTCATTAACGGTTCTGTAGTGAATCCCTTTATAACTTCTTAAATCAGCTCCTACCTGATAGTTTAAATATTCTGTAGCTTGTACTTGTAAATTCATAATGGTCCCATACCAGTTATGTGAATTCATTGAAGCGCGTCTAGAAATACCATTATCTGAGCCGTATTTACCTTCACCGCCTAAGCTTGAAGGTTGTCCGTTATTTCCTGTGTTGATAAAAGCACCGTTAAAGGGTGTTCTGACTGATGGTTGGCCCGATCTTGTCGCAAAATCAGGAACAGAGCCTCCGGAGTTCCATCTGTAGATATCATCAACTCTTACCAGGCCGTTTTCAGTTCTAGGCAAAGCCCATTGTCTGCTTCCGTTTATTCTTCCTATTTCTCCTGTACCGCCACCACGGCCCCAAGAACCGTAAACAATTGTAGAGAAAGTAGATTTCTCATTTATTTTATAATCCCAGTTTAAACTCATAATTGGTTTAGAGTAGAAATTACGTCTAAAGTTGTATTCTTTACCGTTTAAGTAACCCCAGTCACTGTTATAACGAACATCCGGTTCGCCATCAGCGGCTTTATTATATTTGATATAATCAGAAATACTTGGTGCAAAACTGCGTTGGTTGTGCCATTGCGGTGCGGCAGTAAAAATAAATTGGAAATTATTTTTTTCGTTAGGTTCGTAACCCAAACCAATAAAATAATTGGCGGCTTCAAACTCTGTTCCGTCAACATAACCGGCACCTGTGGTACGGCTAAACAAGACAGAGGCCGCAAAACCATTATCTAATTTTCCGGTATTGTAAGAATAGGTCGCTTTCATATAACTATCATTACCAAAAGAGGTTACAAAGTTACCGCCTTCTTTTAATTCGGTAGATTTTGTCACGATGTTGATAGTACCCCCAACAGAAGAAATGGCTAATTTAGAAGATCCTAAACCGCGTTGCACTTGCATAGCGGTGGTAACATCAGACAAACCTGCCCAGTTACTCCAATATACCCAACCATTTTCCATATCGTTTTGAGGCACACCATTAATCAATACAGCTGTGTTACGTTGGTCAAAACCACGAATGTTAATACGTGAATCACCAAAACCACCCCCTTGTTTAGTTGCATAAACAGATGGTGTGGTATTCAACATTTCAACAAATTCTTGAGACCCTAACTTTTCTTGAATTTCTGCTGCTCTAATGGTAGATACGGCTATTGGTGTTTCGCGATCTTTAGCGATATCTATTACACCCGTAACCACTACTTCTGATAAAGTTTCTGAATCGGCTTCAAGCATAATAGTACCCAAATCTACAGTACCTCCTGAAATGTTAAACGAAACTTTTTTTGTTTTGTAACCTAAAAACGACACCTCTAAGGTACCGCTTGCAGTTTTTACACTTAATGTAAATTTACCGTCAAAGTCGGTTGTTGTACCTACAGTAGTGCCCGCAACAACAACATTAGCCCCAGGCAATGGTCCGCTGTTATCTTTTACTACTCCTGTAAGTTTTCCTTGTGAAAACATTGCTGTACTTGTTACCATAACTATAGCAACTAACAGCCATTTTGTAATTTTTTTCATGTTAATATTTAGTTTTAAATTATGTTTCAAAACTGACACAAAAAATAACAAACAATATTAGGGAATTGTTAAAAGTTTTGGTCAATTTCAATGCGAAAATACAAATTATTTAACAAATAGTTAACATTTGTTATAAATTTTAGGTTAATTGTTAATTACTAAATTGTTATGTGATAAAACCCTTAGTTTTTAAGGTAATTTTTGGCCAATTCTTTGCCTAATTCAACGCCGAATTGGTCAAAACTAAATATGTTCCAAACCACCCCTTGTACAAAGGTTTTATGCTCGTATAAAGCGATTAATTTCCCTAAAGATTTAGGTGTTAATTTATTAATTAACAATGTATTTGACGGCTTGTTTCCCGTAAATATTTTAAAAGGAAGTAATTTTTCTAAAGTGTCTTTTTTGTCAACTATTTTTAACTCTTTATGCACTTCTTGAGCTGTCTTGCCTTTGTAAAGCGCTTCTGCCTGCCCAAACAAATTAGCGAGTAGTTTATTATGGTGCTCTAAATCGCCGTAAAGCGGTTCTAAAAAGCCTATAAAATCGACCGGAATAAGTTTTGTGCCTTGATGGATAAGTTGCATAAAGGCATGTTGGGCATTTGTGCCTGTGCTGCCCCAAACTATCGTGCCTGTTTGATAGTTAATAGGGGCGCCGTTTCTATCAACCGATTTGCCATTGCTCTCCATTATGGTTTGTTGTAAATACATCGGCAAAAAGGATAAATATTGCGCATAGGGAAGTAAAACTTCTGTTTCAGATTCAAAAAAGTTATTGTACCAAATACTGAGTAAGGCTAAAATAACCGGTAAATTTTTATCGAAGGCTGTGTTTTTAAAATGTTTGTCCATGTCATAAGCCCCGTTAAGCATGGCCTCAAAGTTGTTAAATCCAACCGAAAGGGCTACAGATAAACCAACGGCGCTCCACAGTGAGTAACGCCCTCCAACCCAATCCCACATAGGAAAAATATTTTCGTTTGTGACACCAAATTTTTTAACCTGTTCTAAATTTGTCGATACGGCAACAAAATTATGTTTAATATCTTTTTGACTTGCCTTTTGTAAAAACCATTTTTTGATTGTCAAAGCGTTGGTAAGTGTTTCTTGAGTTGTAAAAGTTTTAGAAACAATGACAAAAAGTGTGGTTTCCGGGTTTAAGTCTTTTAGGGTTTCATAAACATAATCGCCGTCAACATTAGAAATAAAATGGCAGGTCAAGTGATTTTTGTAAAATTTTAGAGCTTCAACGGCCATTTTTGGGCCTAAGTCAGAGCCGCCAATTCCAACATTAACAATATCTGTGATATTTTTACCGGTGTAGCCTTTGTGCGTCCCCGATATTACGGCCTCTGCAAAAGTTTTTATCTTTATTAAAGTCTGCGCTATTTCTGTCTTTATATTTTTACTGTTTACAAAAATGGGGGCAGCGCTTTTATCGCGTAAAGCCGTATGTAAAACAGCGCGGTTTTCGGTCTGATTTATTTTTTCGCCCGAAAACAGGGCTTCAATAGCTTCTCTTAAACCGACTTCTTCTGCCAAATCTACTAAAAGATTAAGGCCTTTTTTATCTATTCTGTTTTTAGAGGCGTCAAGTAAAAAATCGTCATTTTTAAAAGTAAAATTTTCTTTGCGTTTGGGATTTTTTTTAAACATATTATCCATTCTAAGCCCTTTAATTTGGTCAAAATAATTTTGCAACTTTTGCCAAGATTCTGTTTCTGTTGGATTTATGTTTTTAAGTGCCATGACTTTTTTAATTTTTTAATTGGGATATGAAATACTGTCTAATTGCTGTTTTAAAGGTTTAATATATGCAAAAAAACGCGGTCTTTCTGATTTCTTCATAGGGGCTGCTGCCGGCAATCGCTGTCTTAACGGATCTACTTGACGCCCGTTTTTCCAAAAACGATAACACACATGAGGCCCTGAAGCGTGACCGGTACTTCCTACGTAACCAATAATATCGCCTTGTTTGACGTAAGTGCCCACATTTACGCCTCTTTTAAATTTATTCATATGCAAATATTGGGTTTCGTAGGTGGCATTGTGCCTGATTTTTACATAATTACCATTGCCACTGGTGTAGCCTCTTGCGGTAACCCTGCCACTGGCTGTGGCCATTATGGGTGTATTGGTTGGTGCAGCAAAATCGGTTCCCAGGTGGGGTTTTATACGGCCGTAATACTTTATGTAACGGCGCATATTATAACGCGATGATATTCGGCTGAATTTTAAAGGGGCTTTTAAAAAAGCACGTCTTAAATTTTTGGCATTTTCATCAAAATAATCGACTATCCCTTTATTATTGTCCTCTACAAAAGCAAAAGCATAAAGGGGTGTATTATTGTGTTCAAAAAGAGCGGCTTTTACCCCGCCCATACCGGCCAAAATGGAATCGTTTACATATTTTTCTTCATAGATAATTTTAAATTTATCGTTTTTTTGAAGCCTGAAAAAGTCTATTGTCCACGCATAAATTTCAGATAAATCATTTACAATAAGGTAATTTAAGCCCTGATCGTCAATAGCTTCAGAGAGCGATGTTTTTATAACCCCCGAGGCTGTTTTTATAACAGTTTTTACTTTTTTCTTGGCGCGATAGGCTTTTATGGTGTCTTTAAATTTAAAGACTACGTAATTTATTTTGTCTGGTTGATAAATAAACACTTCTCCTTTATCTAAAGAGTCTTTAGATTTTAGAATGACATACGGATTTCCTACTTTTAAACGCCTAACATCGAATATTTTTTTAGTTTTTTTAACAATTTCGTAAACCCTTGACGGCATAATATGAGCCTGATCTAAAATGTTGCCAAAACTCTCACCGCTTCGTATGGTGTCTCTTAAATAGTGATAATCGTTAAATGTAAATCCAAATTCCTTAATAATTTTTGGAGGTTTGGGCTTTGGTGTAGAAACTACCGGTTCTTTTACATCTCTTTTACAGCTAAATACTAATACTATTATAAAATAAAATGTGAGATGTTTCATATACTAATTAATGGGGTTGTTAATTCACAAATCTACTAATTTTTAGATAGCTTTTTTAGCCCTCTTAATTAAAAATAACGGGAAATGCGTTAGCCAGTCCTTTAAAAGATTCTAACTCTGCTTTAAGTGAACCCACAACCAAATCGGCCTTTATTTTAAGAGGTATCTTATTTTCGTCGTCACTTACCCAAACTATGACACTGTTTTGATCTTTAAAAACACGTCCGGATTCTACAAAGGGTTTGAATTTTAAGGCTTCTATTTTGCCGAATTTAGTATTGATAACCTCACGGCCTAAATAACGCAGTTTAAAATTGTTGAGTTGTTGGTCGTAAAATAAATCGACTGATAATTCTTGATTGATTTTTAGGTTTGAAAAATCTGTATTTCTCAAAAAGTACATAGATGATATCATATCTTGCACCCCCTTTATGACGGGATATGTTTTATCCGTTTTATGCTTGTAATCAACAACTCTTGCCTGTGCGTTGGTCTGGTTAAAGAAGATGTCTTTTGTGATTTTGTAACCGCCTTCGTCAACACGTCTTTTAAACACATTTGGATAAAGGGTTTCTTTATCTACTATAGATTGGTACACGTCTTCTACCTTAAAAAAAAATTTTACCACACCGGTTGTCCACCCTTTTCCTTTAATAAAAAAATTGGGACGATTGTTGTAAACAGTGTCTTGCACTTCTAATGTGGCAAATCCGGCATTTATAATGCCATACCTCATTTTGTACTTAAACCACTCACCCGTTTTAAAAGCCCCATGATTGTTTTGCGAATAAGCATACGTCGCAATAAATAATAGTGCAATATTTAAAATTATATTAAGTGATTTTTTAAAGTTCAATATGTTTTTATAAAAATTTTAAAGTCTGGCAAATATAAAAAATAAACAGCTTTTTACAGGTATTTAAAAAGCTGTTTATTTTGTACCTTTTTATAGTTTATTTTTTATAGTTTTTTAGTCCTTCTTTTAACCAATTTAAATAAGCTTCGACATCGGGATTGTAAGCCATATACTCATTTAAATTGTCACCATTATTATCAATTAAAACATAGTATGGTTGGGCATTGGCTTTGTATTTTGTAATCTGAAAATCGCTCCATTTATTACCTATTGTTTTGATTTTTTTACCCGTTGTTTTTGACACGTATTGTTGCTCTTTAGGCAAGGGTATTTGAAAATCTACATACAGTGAAATCAACACAAGCTTATTGGTTAGAATATTCAATACACGGGGATCAGACCAAACCCGTTCTTCCATTTTTCTGCAATTAACACAGGCTTTCCCCGTAAAATCTAACATAACGGGTTTCCCTACCTTTTTGGCATAGGCCATTCCCTTGTCGTAATCTAAAAATGTGGGAATATCATGAGGGCCGTATTCGGCACCTTCAGGCAGTTCGGCTAACTGAGCGCCCCCACCCAGTTTTGTAAAGCCAACCCCATGTGGCGACTCGCTATAGGTCATTGGCGGTGGAAAACCACTTATTAATTTTAATGGGGCGCCCCATAAACCGGGGATTAAATATATTGTAAAACTCAAAACCAAAATAGCCAAACTTAAGCGTCCTACAGAAAGGTGGTTTAAATCAGAATCATGTGGCAGTTTAATTTTACCAAATAAATAGAAGGCTAAAACACCGAACACGGCTATCCAAATAGCTATAAAAGTCTCACGCTCTAACAAATGTAAATCTAAAACCAAATCGGCATTTGATAAAAATTTAAAAGCAAAAGCCAATTCTAAAAAGCCTAAAAAGACTTTAACCGTATTGAGCCAACCTCCCGATTTAGGCAGCGAATTAAGCCATCCCGGAAAAGCGGCAAACAAGGCAAAGGGTATGGCCAAAGCCAGTGAAAAACCAAACATTCCCACAATAGGCGCTATACTTATGCCTGTAGTGGCTGCTGCAAATAATACAGAGCCCACAATAGGGCCTGTACAAGAAAAAGAGACAATAGCCAAAGCTAAGGCCATAAAAAATATACCTAGTAAACCGCCTTTATCGGCTTTGGCATCGACCTTGTTGGCCCATGAGTTGGGTAACATGATTTCGAAGGCGCCTAAAAAAGATACCGCAAAAACGACTAGTAATAAGAAGAATATCAAATTGAACCATACATTTGTCGAAAGGGCATTGAGCGCATCGGCACCAAAAATAGAGGTCACCGCTAAACCTAAAATTACGTAGATAACTATAATGGCAATGCCGTAAAAAATAGCATTTCTTATCCCCGCAGCTCTTGTTTTACTTTTTTTGGTGAAAAAACTTACCGTCATAGGTATCATGGGGAAAACACAAGGTGTTAACAGAGCCGCAAATCCCGAGAGAAAAGCAATTAAAAAGATGCTTAATAATCCCTTATTCTGTTTTGGTTTTGAGGTATCTTTTGTGGTGATTTTTGTCTCTTTTTTGGGGGCTTCATATTTTTTAAGTTCTTCGGCTGTCAATAATTTGCCCGCTTTACCTTGGACGGTAAATGTTAAATCGACATCGGTAGGTGGTAAACAGTTGGCGTCATCGCACACCATAAAATTTACCGTTTCGTTTAACACGATTTTTTTATTGGTCAGCAAATTAATGCGCTGTTTAAAGACGGCTTCTTTTTCAAAATATTTTATCACCATATCAAACACTTTGTCGTGTTCGGTATGTCCTTCGCCCTCAACTGTTTTACCAATTAATTGATAGGTGTTTAATGAGTCTTTAAAACTAAAACTTGTAGGAATCGGCCCCTCGTCATTTTCTAAATATTGCGTGTACAGATGCCATTTAGGTTCTAAAGTGGCTTTGGCAACTAAATCGTATTGCGAATCGGAAACCTTTTCAACAGAAGTTGTCCATTTAATCGGGTTATATATTTGAGCATTAATTTGTAAGCCCAATAATAAGATGAGTACAATAAGTGTTTTTTTCATTTTTTGACGTTTATTTTGAGTATATTTTTTGTTTGTTCTGTTATTTTAAAGCGATTGTCTAAGCGTTTTCCCAAGACCCAGATAATATCTTTATTAACGGTTAATAACCACGTATTTTCTTTATCTAAAAGTGACATTTTTTGATCTTTAAAAAAGGCACTTATTTTCTTTTTCCCCTGCATCCCAAGAGGGTAAAAATAGTCACCTTTTTCCCATTTTCTTAGTGTTAAAAGGCCTTTTATTTTATCTTTATCTACAAATACACAGTCTGTATTCGCACTCTTTTTAAAATCTTTTTTTACAACATTTTCAAAACGCAATTTTAAACCTTCCAAAGTTAAACCTATTTCTAAATTGTCGATTGTATAGGTTTTACTTTTGGTTAATTCTTTATTTTTTAAGGCGGTAATTACAAATGTATCTCTGTTTTTAAGCAACCTATGTGTTTTGCTAAAAATTTGTTTTCCCGATTGGGCGTTTAACAAATCGGCAATATCATCCCAGGCCGTAAATCCAAATTCATTGAGTAATTCATACAAATACATTTTGGGATTGCTGAGTCTTAATACAGTCTTAATAGAAATCCTAATCGTTCCTCTTCCATCTATTTTAAAAATTTTCTTTTTAAGTTCTGTTAAGTAGTCGTTACAAATATGTTCTCTTGCTTTAAAATGTTCTAAACTTTTGTTAAATGATTTTATAAGTTGCGGATTTAAACTTTCTAAAACCGGTATTACCCGATGTCTAATTTTATTACGCGAATACTTGTCTGATGCATTACTTTTATCTTCACGCCAAGCGATGTTGTTTTCTTTGGCATATGACGCAATTTCATCTCTTGTAAAGGGTAAAAAAGGTCTTATTATTTTATCATTTTTATCTGGGATTCCTAACATTCCTTTAAATCCTGTTCCTCGTGTCAAATTAAAAAGAACTGTTTCTAAATTATCGTTGGCATGGTGAGCGGTGATTAAATAGTTATAATGCTCTTGCTTTAATAAGGCGTCAAACCATTGATATCTCAGTTCTCTTGCTGCCAGCTGGATAGATATTTTTTTAGTCTTTGCATATGACACCGTATCAAATTGCTTGATAAAACATTTTGTTTTATTTTTTTGTGCCCAGTCTTTTACAAATTGTTCATCTAATTCAGATTCTTCTTCTCGTAATTTAAAATTACAATGGGCCAAGGCAAAATTATATCCCAAGTCTTTTAAAATAGACAAAACCGTCATGCTATCAAGCCCTCCCGAAACGGCGATAAGTAATTTTACCTTTTTTAAAAAAGGAAAATTATCGGTAATATGTTGTTCTACTTTTTTTAACACTGTAATTTGTTATTAGGTTTTGATTCTTATTTTAATCCTCTACAAAATAAATATTAATTTTTAACATCTAAAGCATCTCTTAAGGCGTTTCCTGTCATCATAAAGGCCATAACCAAACTCATAATAGCCAATCCGGGGATAACGGCCAAAAAGGGTTTTCCTAAAATTATGTAGTTGTAATGGTCTTTTATCATCGCCCCCCAAGAGGGTGTTGGGGGTTGTGCCCCAATACCTAAAAAACTCAGCCCGCTTTCAATTAAAATTGACGCTGCGAAATTAGCTGCCGAAATAACAATAATAGGCGCCAATATATTGGGCAAAATATGTTTAAAAATAATCCGCGCATGCGAAAACCCTAGAGTTTTAGCTGCTTCGATATATTGTTGTTGTTTGGCGCTTAAGACCTGTCCTCTTACGACTCTGGCGACCTCAACCCACATCGTAAGTCCAACAGCGATAAAAACTTGCCAAAAGCCTTTTCCTAAAGCCAAAGTTATGGCAATAACCAAAAGAAGGGTGGGTATTGTCCACGTGACGTTGATAAGCCACATTAAAAAGGTGTCAACCTTTCCGCCAAAATAGCCGGCGGCAGCACCTATGCTAATACCAATAACAAGCGAAATAAACACCGCTATAAACCCTATAAAAAAAGAAATACGCGTTCCAATTAAAAGGCGGCTTAACAAATCGCGGCCATACCGGTCTGTACCTAAAAGAAACCTTCTTTTTTTTATGTATTTCGTAGGATTTCCTATAAAGAGCTCCTTGTTAAAAAACTGTTTTTTACCTAAACTCTTTGGATAATTGACAACCTCTATGCCTCCTTTTTTGAGGGAATAGCTTTCAATCGGAATTTCTGTGGTGTTTCCTTTTTTACCAAAAAACCATTTACCTACAAAGCTTTGTTTGTTTTCAATTTTAGAGGGGATTTCTAACATCAATACACTAAATCCGGGGGGTTTTGAGTGAATTTCAAGATGCATCTGATTGGCATTTTTTGTATTGTCTGGCGCTAATACATAAGCAAAAATCGCAACAAAGGCACAAAGCATAATATACCAAAAACTCAAAAGCCCTGAGCGATTTTCCTTAAATCTGTTCAGAGCAATTTGTGTTAGCGATTTGCTATTTTGTGTCATTTAATTTTTGACTAAATGTTCTTTGGGTTTTAATTTCAGTGCCGCTAAAATATTAAGTGCTTCGTCAATATAAGCATCTTTAGCCAAGTTTTTATGCCATCTTGTTCTTTTTTGAGCCAATACAGAATCTTTGGCAAATAAAGGCATTTCATATTGAGGCGATTTAAATACCAAATTGTCATTAAATTCACCCAGCCTTTTAAAAGTCTTACTCTCTTTTAATCGTTCTTCTAAATCTTTTTTAAACGATTTATAATTAAGTGACACCTGTGTTTCTTTTTGTTGTTGCTTTAGCCATTTAGCATTCTGATTGGC
Source organism: uncultured Flavobacteriaceae bacterium (assembly GCA_964564475.1). Lineage (GTDB taxonomy): Bacteria > Bacteroidota > Bacteroidia > Flavobacteriales > Flavobacteriaceae > CG1-02-35-72. The sequence goes on from CAZMBM010000011.1 coordinate 24,292, forward strand.
CAATTTAAAATAGTCATTATTGTGAATGCGTATTTTACTTTGATTTACAACTTCGTCAAAATTGGCATATCCATTCCAAGGGGTATAATTGGCGGGCTCTATTTTATCCCATGCCAACGGATTTTCTTCATCGCGTTCACCAATGTCCATATAGGCATATCTGTCGGGTAAAGCCACGTCGGAGGTTACGCCTTTTAATTGGGTTGACCCACCGTTAATCCTATAAAATTTTTGAATGGTCATTTTTAAAGCACCCAAATCTTTGGGATAATTAACATAGTTGTTTAATGTTAAAATATTTTGAACCGTTCCTTTACCAAATGTTTGTTTACTGCCAATTATTACAGCACGATTGTAATCTTGCATGGCTGCCGCAAAAATTTCTGAGGCCGATGCCGACAATTCATTTACCAAAATTACCAAGGGGCCATCCCATTGAATCTTGTTGTTTCTATCTTCTTGAATTCGGGGCTTTTCGCCTTTATAACGTACCTGAACAATCGGCCCGCTTTTTATAAACAAGCCTGCAATATCTATGGCTGTTCTCAAAGAGCCGCCACCGTTATTTCTCAAATCTATTAAAAGACCCTGAATGTGTTCTTGTTTTAAATAGGCTATCTGTTTTTCCATATCGGAAGCCGCATTTCGTGAATTAGCCTTTTTAAAATCTATATAAAATTTAGGTAAATTAATTATTCCGAATTTCTTTCCGTCTTTCTTTACAATTGATGATTTGGCAAAAACTTCTTCTAACTCGACTATATCTCTAATTATTGAGATGGTTTTAATTGAGCCGTCTATTTTTTTTAGGGTTAACCGTACTTCGGTACCTTTTTTACCTTTTATAAATTCGATGGCATCGTCTAAACGCATGCCCACAATATCAACAGGTTCATCGTCTCCTTGGGCGACTTTTAAGATGAGGTCGCCTACTTCCAGTTCACCTTTTTTCCATGCGGGGCCGCCTGAAATAAGCTCAACAACCTTAGTAAAATCGCCTTTCTTTTGAAGTCTTGCGCCAATACCTTCTAATTTACCGGCCATACTAATATCGAAGCGTTTTTTGTCTTGGGGCGCAAAGTATGTTGTGTGAGGATCAAAACCCAAGGTAATAGTGTTTAAAAACACGGTAAAAGCATCGTCTTGATTGAGTTCTAACATCCTCGTAAAAAACTCTTCCATGTTTTTACGCGTACTTTCTCTGGCTTCTTTTTCGATTTGTTTAAAAGATTTCTCTTTATAATTCGGATTTTTTTTATGTGTGGCTTCTTCTAAATCAATTTTGTCTTTTATTCGTGAAATAGTGTTTAATTTTAATTCCTTTTGCCATTTTTTAATGTATTCTGCTCGGTTTTTTGAGTACTTTAAATCTTCGTATTTTAAAGCTATTTCTTCTTTTTTGTTGAAATCAAAAGCATTCTCTAAGAGTTCGGGGTAAAGAAGACTTACTTCTTTTAAACGTTTCTGATAAATGTTATAAACCTCTTTAAAAAAGCTTAGATCTTCGTTGTTTATTTGGTCGTCTATTTGATCTTTATATTTCGATAAATAATCAATGTCAGGCTGGGTAAAAAAACGCTTGCGCGGATCTAAATTCTTTAAATAATTGTTAAAAACAAGCTCTGAAAACGCATCGTTTATATCTTTAGGATGGTAATGTCCTTTAATTAGTGCAAACTTTAAAAGGCTGATTAAAACACGGTCTTTTTCCGGATCGGGTTTTCTGTTTATCGTAAAACTTACCGTAAGCGCCGATACTAAAATTGCCGCGATAAATATTTTTATTTTCTTATTTAATTGTGCCTTTCCTTTCATAATTCATTTTTAGCTATAGTAATCAAATATACTATTTTTAATCTATTCTACATCTCTTTTGTAAACGCCTTTAAAAACGTTATTTAAAATCAAATAATTGACCTTGGAATTACAGCACAAGATTACTTAATTAATCTAAGATTAGTTCTTTACAAAATGTTAAAATTTAGACTTGAAAAGTACCAAAAAATAAGCTTAGTTTTGTCTTAACCTTTTACAAGTAATTCTGATGAAAAAAAAGCCTTTAATTTTGGTAACCAATGACGACGGCATAACCGCCCCCGGTATTCGCGAGCTTATAAAAGCTATGAACGAACTGGGCGATGTGGTGGTAGTGGCTCCCGACAGCCCGCAAAGCGGTATGGGACATGCCATTACATTGGATTCTACTTTGTACTGCAACCCTATAAATATCGATTTAGAAAGTCCACAAATAGAATACAAATGCTCGGGGACGCCGGCCGATTGTGTTAAATTGGCTGTAAATGAAATACTCAACCGCAAACCCGATTTGTGTGTGTCAGGCATCAATCATGGCTCTAATGCCTCTATAAACGTTATTTATTCGGGCACTATGAGTGCCGCTATAGAGGCAGGTATAGAGGGGATGCCGGCCATCGGGTTTTCGCTTTTAGATTATTCTTGGAAAGCCAATTTTAAAGGTTTGGCGCCTTATGTGAAAAAAATTGCCCAAAAGGTTTTAGACAACGGTTTACCCGATGGGATTGTACTCAATGTAAACTTCCCAAAAACCAAAGAGGGTGTTTTTAAAGGGGTAAAAATATGCCGACAGGCTCGTGCCAATTGGAAAGAAGAGTTCGACAAGCGTGTCAATCCGCAAGGTAAAGAATATTACTGGCTCACAGGGGTTTTTGACAATTTAGATCACGGCGAAGATACCGATATTTGGGCCTTAGAGCACCAATACGTATCGGTTGTACCGGTACAGTTCGATTTAACCGCCCATCATTTTGTGCAAAATATTAACAACTGGGATTTATAATCTATGAAAAGAGAAATTGGCATAGGGTTTTTAGTAGGGCTTTTGGCTACAGCTTTTAGTTTTTTCCTTTTTATGGAATTTTTCACGTCGTTAAGTTTTACTGAAGTGATGACCTTTCTTTTCGAAAAAAAGCTCATTGGCAAACTCTTAGGCTTGGCCGCTTTGCCCAATTTATTTGTGTTTTTTGTCTTTTTAAAAAAGAAGCAAGAGTATCGCGCCCGCGGGGTGGTTTTGGCCAGTTTTATAGTGGCTTTTTTGGTATTAATCGCACAATTTTTATAACAGATGAAGTACTATATCATAGCCGGTGAAGCTTCGGGCGATTTACACGCGTCGAACTTGATGAAAGCCTTAAAAAAACAAGATGCGAAAGCTGATTTTAGGTTTTGGGGTGGCGATTTGATGCAAGCCGTAGGTGGTACTTTGGTCAAGCATTATAAAGATTTGGCTTTTATGGGGTTTTTAGAAGTCGTCTTAAATCTCAAAACCATCATTAATAATTTAAAATTCTGCAAAGAAGA
>CAZMBM010000012.1:0-26598 GCA_964564475.1 uncultured Flavobacteriaceae bacterium
AAAATTCGGCATGGGCTATACCACATTGGTCAAAGCCTAGTTTGAGGGCTTCTTGTTTGATGAAGGCGCTGTAGTCTTGGGTAGATTTCACGTTAACCCAATCTTTAAAACAATTCGTTTTGGTTGCCGGCTCTTGTACGGCCGAGGTGTTTGTAAGCCAAATCGGTAGCCTCGCGTCCTCTGGGCGTACGCATAATAAAGCCTTCTTGAATGAGAAAAGGTTCATAGACTTCTTCTATGGTTTCGGCATTTTCAGATACCGATGTTGCTAAAGTACTTAATCCTACAGGACCGCCTTTAAACTTATCGATTATAGTGGTTAAGATTTTATTATCCATTTCGTCAAGGCCATGCGCATCTACATTGAGCGCTTTTAAAGCAAATTGGGCAATTTTTATATCGATGTTGCCATCACCTTTTATTTGGGCAAAATCGCGTACGCGTCTCAATAAGGCATTTGCGATACGCGGTGTGCCGCGACTGCGACCGGCAATTTCAATGGCGGCTTCCATAGAAATAGGGACATGCAATATGGTGGCACTGCGTTGAATTATTGTGGTTAACAGTTCGGCATTGTAATATTGAAGGCGGCTTGTTATGCCAAAACGGGCACGCATAGGGGCGGTTAGCAAACCCGAACGCGTTGTGGCTCCTACCAAAGTAAACGGCGCTAAAGTTAATTGTACCGTTCGGGCATTGGGTCCCGATTCTATCATAATGTCAATCTTATAATCTTCCATAGCGGCGTACAGGTACTCTTCTACAACCGGACTCAAGCGGTGGATTTCGTCAATAAACAACACATCGCGCTCTTCTAAATTTGTAAGCAAACCGGCTAAGTCGCCGGGTTTGTCTAAGACAGGTCCTGATGTTATTCTTATATTGGTATCCAGTTCATTTGCTAAAATATGGGCTAAAGTTGTTTTGCCTAATCCGGGAGGCCCGTGAAATAAAGTATGGTCTAGGGCTTCGTTGCGTTGTTTGGCCGCTTCGACAAATATTTTTAAGTTGGCGATAACCTGTTCCTGACCTGTAAAATCGTCAAACGAAAGCGGTCTTAGTTTTTTCTCTATATCTAACTCTTCGTTAGACAAGTGTTCAGAAGATGGGTCTAGGTCTAAATTCATATGAGACAAATATAAACTAATTTAAAAAGGAAAAAGACTAAAAAATTATTCTAACTGTAATGCTGCTTTAACCACTACGGCTCCTAAAAATTGTTTTTTTATAGCGACAATGGCGCTGTCTGCGGCAATTCGTGTTCTAAAATTACCGACCATTGTCTTCCAATCGGGATTGTCGAATTCGATAGTCACTTTTTGAAGCGGGAATGCTTTCTTAAAGCTGTTTTTAAACTTGTAGGCTAATTTTTCGTTACCGTAATACAATTGTATTCGATACCCTTTGGTTGGATGCGTTTCGTTAAAGCGCTTTTTTTTGATAAGTATTGAATCTATTTTTTGACTTTTTTTAATAGTTAGTTCCGTATTTTCTTGACCACGCACGGATATTGTAAAAGTAAAAGTCAGAAATGACAATACAATGACGTATTTTAGTTTATTCAGATTCATGATAAAAATTCTGTCGGCTAAATTAACAAATGTTTGACTAATATTTTGTTTCTTATTAAGAATGATTATAAATTGCACCCCTATTTATTTTTGATTTTGTATATAAGTATTAAATAGTATTTTTGTCGAATCAAAGTCAAAAGCAAAATTCTATAGTTTTATTTTTTGAGACTATAGAAAAAATTATACCAAAGAAGAAAGAACATATATTTATTTTTAGTATGAAAAGTGTGAAACAACACAGTTTAGTTAAAAAAATAATCTTTTCTAGCATTAGCTTTATTTTACTTTTAAGTTTAAATATTTCTGCACAAACAGGAGATTATGACAAAGGGAAACAATTATATAACGCCAATTGTGCGGCTTGTCATAGATTAGACAAGAAGCTTATCGGCCCTGCTCTTGGAAATATTTCAGACAAAAGGGATAACAAGTGGTTAAAAAGTTGGATAAAAGATAACAATGCTTTACGTGCCAGTGGCGATGCCGATGCTAAAGCGCTCTTTGAAGAGTACAGCGGTATGCCTATGATGCCATTTCCTCAATTGTCTGACCAAGATATTGACGATATTTTAGTTTATACAAACGGCAAGCCAAAAGCTGAAGAACAAAGCTCAAGCACCTCGGGTGTAGATACGAAAGTAGTGGCAGGTAAAAAATTATTTCAAACCAATTGTGCGGCTTGTCATAAGTTAGATAAAAAATTAATTGGTCCGGCCCTTGCAAATATTTCTGATAAAAGGTCTAAAGAATGGCTTCATGCGTGGATAAAGGACAACAATGCCTTACGCGCCAGTGGTGATGCCGAAGCCAAAGCTATCTTTGAGGAATACAACGGGATGCCTATGATGCCATTTCCGCAGTTATCAGCAGATGATATAGATAATATTTTAGCATATACTTCTGCAGGAGATACCAAAAAAGCAGTTGCTAAAGGGGCAACCAAAGATAATAATTTAGCCAAGCCGAAAAAATCGACAGCATGGATGAGTGTAGTGGTAACTCTTGCGCTGTTAGTTTTGATTGTCTGGATTTATTTAAAAAGTAATAACGGCTTCCTAAAAATAGTTGCAACCATATTTTTATTATTTGGGATAGCTTATGCTCTTTTTGCCGCCTTATTCCAAATAGGCGTAGATACGGGATATCAACCCATACAACCCATACAATTTTCACATAAAATTCATGCGGGTGACAATAAAATAGATTGTCAATATTGCCATTCATCAGCCAAACACAGCAAAGCATCGGGTATTCCTACCTTAAATGTATGTATGAATTGTCATAAAAATATTTCAGAATATACAGGCCCGGTAACTGAAGAAAGAGACAAAGCCTTTTACGATGGCGAAATTCAAAAAATATACGACGCTATTGGATGGGACAAAGAGAAATTAGCTTATAAAGAAAACTATACACCTAAACCTGTAAAATGGGTACGCATCCATAATTTACCTGATTTTGCTTACTATAACCACTCACAACATGTTACCGTAGCTGGGATTAAATGTCAAAAATGTCATGGGCCGGTCGAAAAAATGGAGGAAGTAAGACAGTATTCTAAATTAACTATGGGATGGTGTATTAGCTGTCATGAAAAAACCGAAGTTAACATGAAAGACAATGGCTATTATAAAAATATCCACGAGCAGTTATCTAAAAAATACGGTATTAAAAAAGTTACCGAAGCCGAAATGGGTGGAAAAGAATGCGGTAAATGTCACTATTAATAAATTAAGAAAACACTATATTATACAATGGCATCAAATAAAAAATATTGGAGAAGCGTAGAGGAGCTTAAAGCCGATAGTCCAATTGTTGAAAATTTACATAAAGAGTTTAAAGAAGAATTGCCAACAGATGCGTTTTTAGGCGATAAAGAAAGTTTGTCTAATTCGTCAACAACACGACGCGATTTTCTAAAATATGTAGGGTTTTCTACGGCGGCAGCTTCTTTAGCCGCTTGTCAAGGGCCTGTGGTAAAATCTATTCCTTATGTTGTAAAGCCCGATAACATAATTCCGGGTGTAGCCAATTATTATGCCTCTACAATGGCAGATGGCGTTGACTTTGCAAATATCTTAGTTAAAGTACGTGAAGGGCGTCCTATAAAAATAGAGCCTAATAAAATGGCCGGTAGCTGGGGTGGTACTGCGGCAAGAGTGCAAGCCTCTGTTTTATCTTTATACGATAATAACCGATTAAGAGGCCCGTTGGCTAATAATAAAGCTACTAACTGGAAAGCCTTAGATGCTAAAGTTGTAGAGACGTTAAATAATCTAAAAAAGAATAACGAAAAAATTGTTATTCTCACCGGAACAACGGCCAGTCCATCTTCTGATAAAGTGATTGAAAACTTCACAAAATCTTTTGGTAATGTATCACATGTTGTTTATGACGCCCTTTCTGAAAGTGCGGCGCTAGACGCTTTTGAGTCTATGTACGGGTTGAGAGCCTTACCAAATTATAATTTTGAGAAGGCATCTGTTATTGTATCTGTTGCAGCTGATTTCTTAAGCGATTGGCAAGGAGGTCATTACAGCGCAGATTATGCCAAAACACGTGTACCAAAACACGGCGAGATGTCAAGACACATTCAGTTTGAATCGAATATGTCTGTTACCGGCGCTAATGCCGATGCGCGTTTTCTCTTAAAACCTTCTGAACAAGTCTTTGCCCTAATTAATTTATACAATGCCGTTACCGGAAGCAGTCTTACTTCAAAGAAAACATCTGTAGATAAAGCTGTACAAAAGACGGCTGCACAAATAAAAAAAGCGGGTAAAAAAGCTGTCGTAATAACAGGAATTCAAAATGTAGCAGCGCAAACCATTGCCAATGCTCTTAATCAATACATTCAATCTGACGTTTATGATATAAGTGCGCCTCGCTATGTTAGGGCAGGTAATGATACTCAAGTGGCCTCATTAATAAAAGATATGAATGCCGGTAAAGTGGGAGCACTGTTGATTTATAACTGTAATCCCTCTTATACACTTGCCGAGGCTAAAGCCTTCAACGAAGGTTTAAAAAAAGTAAAACTATCTGTTGCCTTTAGTTCAAATGATGATGAAACGGCTGTACAAACACAATTTGTAGCGACAACACCTCATTATTTAGAGTCTTGGGGCGATGTACAATTGCAAGCCGGTCATTACGGATTGATGCAACCCACAATTAAACCACTATTTAATACACGTCAATTTGAAGACAGTTTATTGGTGTGGGTGGGGAGTTCTCAAAACTATTATCAGTTTATACGTGCCAACTGGCAAGATACTATTTTAAAAAATACGGGTTGGAACAAAGCTTTACATGATGGAATTTATTCAACATCGGTAAGTGTTAAACTAAAAGAAACTAAATTAGATTTAAATAGGTTGGCATCAGCGTTAAGCAAAACCAAATCTTCTAAATTTGAATTGACACTATACAGCAAAGTTGCTTTAGGAGATGGCAAGCAAGCCAATAATCCGTGGTTACAAGAGTTGCCGGATCCTATAACCAGAACTACTTGGGATAATTATTTAACGATGTCTATAGCCGATGCCAAAGCACTGGGAATAAAAAACTGGAATGTAAGTGACGGGGCTTTAAACGGCGATTTGGTAAATTTAAAAGTAGGTAAAACTACAATAAATAACGTACCTGTTTATATTCAACCGGGTCAAGCCAAAGGTAGTGTAGGCTTAGCCATTGGTTATGGCAGAACATCGGGTATGCAAAAAGATATGATGACAGGCGTTAACGCCTTCACAGTGATGCACAATTTTAATAATACACAAGCTGTAAGTATCGAAAAAACAGGAGGTGAACATAAATTTGCCTGTGTCCAACTGCAACACACCATAATGGGGCGTGATGAGATTATTAAAGAAACAACTTTAAGTGATTTCATTAATAAGCCAAAAGAAGCTTGGAATAAAACACCTGAATATTCTTTAAACCATCAAGAAGTAACCGAAGAGAAAGTTGACTTATGGGAAAAATTTAGTGACGATATAGGTCCTCACTTTAACCTTTCTATTGATTTGGCAACCTGTACGGGATGTGCGGCTTGTATTATAGCCTGTCATGCCGAAAACAATGTGCCGGTTGTAGGAAAGCACGAGATACGAGTAAGTAGAGATATGCATTGGTTGCGTATTGACAGGTATTACACCTCAGATATGACTAACGAAAAAGCCAAAGAAGAGGGTATTTTTGGAACAGGTAAAATGTTTAACAGCATGACCTTACCCCAAGAAAAACCACAAGTAGCTTTTCAGCCTGTAATGTGTCAACATTGTAATCATGCTCCTTGTGAAACCGTATGCCCTGTAGCCGCAATTTCTCACGGACGTCAGGGACAAAACCAAATGGTTTACAACCGCTGTATAGGTACGCGTTATTGTGCTAATAACTGTCCGTACCGTGTGCGTCGTTTTAACTGGTTTAAATATGCAAACAATAACGAGTTCGATTATAATATGAATAACGATCTCGGCAAAATGGTATTGAATCCTGATGTTGTTGTACGCTCTAGAGGAGTTATGGAAAAATGTTCATTGTGTATTCAAAAAACACAATTGAGTATTTTAACCGCTAAAAACGAAGGACGTCCTGTAAAAGATAATGAATACCAAACAGCTTGTTCAAGCGCCTGTTTAACAGGAGCTATAGTATTTGGAGATGTTAATAATAAGAAAAGTGATGTGTCTAAATTAACAGAAGACAATCGCGCTTTCCATTTGTTAGCCGAGGTAGGTACAAAACCAAATGTGATGTACCATCTTAAAGTTAGAAACACAGAAGATTAATAATAAAATAAAGATATACTATAAAATTATGTCTCATTACGAAGCTCCTATAAGAGAACCATTAATTATTGGTGATAAAAAATACCACGATATCACTGTTGATGTTGCTGCACCTGTTGAAGGAAAGGCCAATAAACTGTGGTGGATAGCCTTTTCAATAGCATTAATAGCCTTTTTGTGGGGCTTAGGCGCCATTATTTATACCATTGGTACCGGTATTGGTGTGTGGGGATTAAATAATAAAATTAATTGGGCTTGGGATATCACCAACTTTGTATGGTGGGTAGGTATTGGCCACGCAGGAACCTTAATATCTGCAGTGTTGTTGTTGTTCCGTCAAAAATGGCGTATGGGTATTAACCGATCGGCAGAAGCCATGACAATATTTGCTGTAATCCAAGCAGGCCTTTTTCCTGTAATTCACATGGGACGCGTGTGGAATGCCTTTTATGTTTTACCGTTGCCCAATGCCTTGGGAAGTTTGTGGGTTAACTTTAACTCGCCATTGTTGTGGGATGTTTTTGCCATTTCAACCTATCTCTCGGTATCATTAGTCTTTTGGTACACCGGGTTATTACCCGATTTTGCTATGTTGCGCGACCGTGCTGTTAAGCCTTTTCAAAAGAAAATATACAGTTTGTTGAGTTTTGGATGGTCTGGCAGGTTAAAAGATTGGCAACGATTTGAGGAAGTATCTCTGGTATTAGCCGGTTTGGCAACACCGCTCGTATTATCTGTACACACTATTGTATCAATGGACTTTGCCACATCGGTTATACCCGGATGGCACAGTACTATATTTCCACCTTATTTTGTAGCCGGAGCCATATTTTCCGGATTTGCAATGGTACAAACCTTACTTTTAATTATGCGTAAGGTTTCTAATCTTGAGGCTTATATCACACGCATTCATATAGAAAATATGAATAAGGTTATTTTGCTAACGGGCGGAATAGTAAGTGTGGCTTATATAACAGAGTTTTTTATTGGATGGTATAGCGGTAGTAGCTATGAAGATTATACATACCTTTCGGTTGGTGCGGCAACAGGCCCTTATTGGTGGGCGTTTTGGGCATTGATAACCTGTAATTTTATCATCCCTCAATCTTTGTGGTTTAAAAAATTAAGAAGAAATTATATGTGGTCATTCTTTATTTCTATAGTTATTAATATAGGGATGTGGTTTGAGCGTTTTGATATTATTGTAATCGATTTAAGTCGCGGTCATTTGCCATCAACTTGGACAATGTTCTCGCCAACTTATGTTGATGTGGCTATTTTTATAGGTACTATAGGCTTGTTTTTTGTACTGTTCTTACTTTACGCCAGAACATTCCCGGTAATTGCACAAGCCGAATTAAAGAGTATTTTAAAATCATCCGGAGAGAATTATAAAAAATTAAGAGAAGAAAATCATGAGTAATACAACCTTACAAGCTATTTTTGATGATGATGATGTGCTTTTAAGCGCAGTAAAAGACTTAAAAAAAGCCAATTATCACATAGAAGAAGTGTTTACACCTTTTCCGGTTCACGGATTGGAAAAAGCAGTTGGTTTACCCGATACACGTATTGCCATTACGTCGTTTATCTACGGAATAATAGGTCTCGCTTTTTCTATTTGGATGATGGACTATATGATGATAACAGATTGGCCACAAAACATAGGTGGTAAACCCAGTGGAAGTTTTGCCGAGAATTCTCCGGCATTTGTACCTATTATGTTTGAATTAACTGTATTTTTTGCAGCGCATTTAATGGTGATTACTTTTTATATGCGCAGTAAATTATGGCCTTTTAAAAAAGCCGAAAATCCTGATGTAAGAACTACAGATGATCATTTTATGATTGAAGTTGCCGCAGCAGATGATGTTGAAGCTTTAGAAAAATTACTCAAAAAATCAGGAGCTAAAGAAATAAAAACAAAAGCATAGTAAGAATGAAACAATTTTTAAACATAGTAGTATTAGCTGCAGTGGCTTTAAGTTTAAGCTCTTGTTATACGAATAAACGTAACCCTAATGTGCGTTATATGGCAGATACCGATATGTACGATGCCGTAGGCTACGAAACGTATGCTTCAAACCCTAATTTTAAAAATGGTACAGAAGCACAAATGCCTGTTTCAGGAACAATTTTTAGAGGCGAAGTACCTTACGAAATTCCCAATAATGAAGAGGGTTATAATTTAGCCAAAGAAACTTTAAAATCACCTTTAGAGGTGAACGATAAAAACATGGCTAATGGAAAAGCCATGTACATTATTTATTGTGCGGTATGTCATGGCGATAAAGGAGACGGACAAGGGACTTTGGTAAAACGCGAAAAGTTTTTAGGTGTCCCAAATTACAATAGTAGAGATTTAACAGAGGGCAGTATTTACCACGTTATAATGTACGGGAGAAATATGATGGGCTCTCATGCTTCGCAATTAACCAATACAGAACGTTGGCAGATAGTGCAGTATGTGCAAAAATTAAGAGAAGACTTAACACAGTAATTTCATCAAAAAAAGAAAGAATATTTAAGATATGTATAGTTTTTCAAATAAATTAAGAGTTGGCGCAATCGTTTTAATGGTTTTAGGAGCTTTAGGTCTGGCATACAGTTTTTATTCAGTTCCAAATACTACCGCCGAAGTCAAAGAAATGGTGCAAAATAATGCTCACGAAAATCCTGCAAAAAAAGAAACGGCACACAATGATAAACATCAAGAAAAAAATCATGAAGCTGTAGATAGTGAAGCGACACACCTGTCACATACTTTACATGCTATGCAAAACAGACCTTATTCAGCTGTTTTTGTGGCTATGTTCTTCTTTTTTATGATAGCTTTAGGAACCTTAGCTTTTTATGCTATTCAGTACGCTTCTCAGGCAGGCTGGTCTATAGTACTCTTTAGAGTCATGGAAGGGATTACAGCTTATTTGTTACCCGCTTCATTGTTAATAGCAGGTTTTTTGATATTATTGGCATTTAACGGTCATCATTATTTTGTTTGGATGACACCTGAATTTTATGATCCAAAAAGCGCTCAATACGATGAAATATTAATGGCTAAAAGTTGGTGGTTAAATGTACCGTTTTGGTTGATAAGAACTTTTATTTATTTGCTTGGATGGAACTTCTACCGCTATTATTCTAGAAAAAAATCATTGGCTCAAGACAATGCTTCAGATTTAACAAATTATAAAAAGAACCTTAAAGCATCCATTTTCTTCTTGTTATTCTTTGTCGTTACAGAATCTATGATGTCTTGGGACTGGATTATGTCTTTAACACCCCACTGGCAAAGTTCTTTGTTTGGATGGTATATTTTTTCAACATTAATTGTTTCGGCTATTACAGTCATTGCTATGGTAACTATTTATCTTAGAGCGAAAGGATTTTTGCCTCGCGTAAACGATAGTCATTTACACGATTTAGCAAAATTCATGTTCGGATTCAGTATATTTTGGACTTATTTATGGTTTTCACAATTTATGCTTATTTGGTATGCCAATATGCCCGAAGAAACAGCCTATTTTACACCATTACTTTTAGGGACTTATCAGTTACCGTTTATGGGGATGGTCGTTTTAAACTTTGTATTCCCTATCTTGCTTCTAATGAATAGTGATTATAAACGCATTCCTTGGTTTATTCTTTTAACAGGTGTTATTATTTTAATTGGTCATTACATAGATATTTATGTTATGATTATGCCGGCAACTGTAGGAAACCACTGGCATATAGGTGTTCCGGAAATCAGTGCGGTACTTTTCTTTTTAGGTTTGTTTATTTATGTGGTATTTAATGCTTTAACTAAGGCGCCCTTACACGCAAAAGGCAATCCTTTTATAAAAGAAAGCGAACACTATCATTACTAAAAATACGACTAAAAAAATCAAGAACAACTAATATATGAAAGCACTTTTTTTTATTTTAATCTTTATAGCTCTGGTCGTTGCATGTTGGCAATTTGTTAAGGTATTAGGATTGACAAAAGTTAAAAATGCCACGGCTACAGAAAAGGAAAACAACATTAACGGTTGGCTTATGCTAGGCCTCATGGTTTTTATCTACGGCTTAATGTTAGTCTCTATGTTTAGAGGTCGCGAAGTTTTATTACCACGTTTATCGGCTTCTTTAGAAGGACACCATATTGATAATTTGTTTATCATAACAATGTGCCTCATTTTTACAGTACAATTTATTACCCAATTTTTAATTTATTATTTTACGTTTAAATACCGCGGTATTAAAGGCCGAAAAGCACTTTTTTTTGCCGATAGCGCTAAGCTAGAAACTATTTGGACAGTTATCCCGGCAATCGTTTTAACAGGTTTGATAGGATATGGGCTGTGGACGTGGAATGATGTTATGGATGCCTCAGATGCTAAAGATCCTTTGGTGGTAGAAGTCTATGCCAAACAATTTCAATGGGAGGCCCGTTATGCCGGTAAAGACAACGTATTGGGGCAAGCCAATGTCCGTAACATTAAAGGTATCAATACTATGGGTGTTAATACAGCCGATAAATATGCTGCAGACGATATTCCAACACGTGTTCTATACCTGCCAAAAGGACGTAAGGTAGTGTTTAGTTTTAGATCACAAGATGTTATTCATTCGGCTTATATGCCACATTTTAGGGCTCAAATGAATTGTGTCCCGGGAATGACAACTCATTTTGCATTTACACCATCGGTTACTACAGAAGAAATGCGTAAGAATAAAGATGTTGTAACTAAAGTTAACAATATAAATAAATTACGAAAAGAAAAAGGAGAAGATCCTTATGTTTTTGACTATTTAATTCTCTGTAATAAAATTTGTGGTTCTTCGCATTACAATATGCAAATGAAAATAGTTGTTGTAGAAGAAGCCGAATTTAACGATTGGCTGGCTTCTCAAAAAACACTAGCTCAGATACTAAACTAAAAACAATCTACTAAAAAAATTAACTTATGTCAGAACATCATCATAAAGAGACGTTTGTAACCAAATACATTTTTAGTCAAGATCATAAAATGATTGCTAAGCAATACCTCATTACAGGTATGTTTATGGGTGTAATAGGTTTGTTTATGTCTATGTTATTCCGCTTACAATTATCTCATCCAGACACATCGTTTAGTATAATCGAAGCCTTTTTAGGTAAAGGTCAAGACGGTGGTATTATGAGTCCGGACACTTATATGTCTATGGTAACCATCCATGGGACAATCATGGTGTTTTTTGTATTAACCGCAGGCTTAAGCGGTACCTTTAGTAATTTACTTATTCCATTGCAAATTGGGGCACGCGATATGGCCTCAGGCTTATTGAATATGATATCTTATTGGATGTTCTTTTTGTCTAGTGTTATAATGGTATTATCATTATTTGTCGAAGCTGGACCGGCTTCAGGCGGTTGGACAATTTATCCGCCATTAAGTGCCTTACCTCAAGCTATGGCAGGATCAGGTTTGGGAATGACTTTGTGGTTGGTATCTATGGCTATTTTTATAGCGTCCTCTTTATTAGGATCGTTAAATTATATTGTTACCATTTTAAACCTTCGTACCATTGGTATGAAAATGACGCGTTTGCCCCTAACTATTTGGGCCTTTTTAATTACAGCTATTATCGGTGTGGTTTCGTTCCCTGTATTGTTATCGGCGGCCTTATTACTTATTTTCGACCGAAGTTTTGGCACCTCCTTTTACTTGTCGGATATTTTTATACAAGGCGAGGTGTTGCATTACCAAGGCGGATCTCCTATTTTATTTGAACATCTTTTTTGGTTTTTAGGCCATCCCGAAGTTTATATTGTTATTTTGCCTGCTATGGGTATTGTGTCAGAGATTATGGCGACTAACGCTCGGAAACCTATTTTTGGATACCGCGCTATGATTGGTTCTATCATTGCCATAGCCTTCTTATCTACAATTGTTTGGGGGCACCATATGTTTGTAACAGGTATGAATCCGTTTTTAGGTTCGGTATTTACATTTACAACCTTACTCATCGCTATTCCATCTGCGGTAAAAGCCTTTAACTGGATTACGACACTTTGGAAAGGTAATTTACAGCTAAACACGGCCATGTTGTTTTCTATTGGTTTTGTATCGTCGTTCATAACAGGTGGTTTAACAGGTATAGTATTAGGTGACAGCGCTTTAGATATAAATGTGCACGATACGATGTTTGTTGTGGCACATTTCCATTTGGTAATGGGCGTTTCGGCTATTTTTGGCATGTTTGCCGGTATTTACCACTGGTTCCCTAAAATGTACGGACGTATGATGAATAAAGATTTGGGATATCTCCACTTTTGGCTGACTATCATTTCGGCTTATGGCGTATTTTTCCCTATGCATTTTATCGGTTTAGCCGGATTACCTAGACGCTATTATACCAATACGGCTTTCCCTATATTTGACGATTTGTTACAGATTAACAATGTGATAACAATATTTGCCATAATTGGTGGCTTGGCACAAATACTGTTCTTTGCTAACTTTTTCTTTAGTATGAAAAAGGGCCCAAAAGCTACTAAAAATCCTTGGAAATCAACAACTTTAGAATGGACAGCTCCTGTAGAGCACATACATGGCAACTGGCCGGGCGAAATTCCTCATGTACACCGTTGGGCTTACGATTACAGTAAAACCGATGAAAATGGCGAATGGTATGAAGGTCAGGATTTTACACCTCAAGTTGTGCCGGCCCGATCGGGTGAAGAAATGTTGTAAAAACCCGTTTCTGAAAAATTTATTAAAACCTCAAAGCGCAAGTTTTGAGGCTTTATTTTTTGGAATATCATTTTTATTTTTTTATAGAGTTTGATTTTTGTCAACATAATCTACTATATTTGAGTCATCAAGTTAAAAATCAAATTGTCAGATGAAAAAGTTTCTTAAAATTATCCTTATCATTATTGTTGTTCTGGCCTTGGGCGCCTGGTATTTTGTCAACAGTTTAAAACCACAATACAGTGGTAATTTAAAACTTAAAGGATTGTCTGATAAGGTAGAAGTTTATTTTGACACTTATGGCGTCCCCCATATTTTTGCCAAAAATCAGGCGGATGCTTTTACGGCTTTGGGCTACGTTCATGCCCAAGACAGATTATGGCAAATGGAAGTTATGAAACGCATAGCTCCCGGACGCTTGTCTGAAATATTTGGTGAAGATTTGTTGATGAACGATATGTTTTTTAAAAGCTTGAGTATTGATGATGCCGCTAAAAGATCTATTGAAAAAATCGATACAAATTCAAAACAATATAAATTGACGCAAGCTTATTTAAAAGGAATTAATCAATTTATAGACAATGGCCCAACACCTGCTGAATATTATTTAACAGGTGCCAAAAAGCAACATTTTACCCTACGCGATATTTATAACGTCTTTGGATATATGTCTTTTAGCTTTGCAATGGCTCAAAAATCAGATCCGTTTTTTACCGAAATGAAAAAGAATTTAAAACCAATTTACTTATCAGAATTGGGCTTAAAACCCGACCCAAACACCACACTTATACATAATAATTATCAAAATGTGTCGAGTGATTTGTCAGAAACAGCTTCTCAAATTTTAAAGAATTTGCCTTTAGCTCCCTTTATTGGCAGTAATAGTTGGGTGGCAGGGTCTTCTAAAACCAAAACAGGAAAAGTTTTGTTTGCCAACGACCCACATATCAGCTTTTCGCAACCCGCAGTGTGGTACGAAGCTCATATTAAAACACCCGATTACGAAATGTATGGCTACCATTTGGCAGGTGTTCCTTTTCCGTTATTAGGGCATAACAGGAAAATAGCTTATGGACTTACTATGTTTGAAAATGACGATATCGATTTTTATAAAGAAACGGTTAACCCCGATAATCCGAACCAATATAAAACCCCCGAAGGATGGAAAGATTTTAAAGTTATCACCAAAATTATAAAGGTTAAAAAAGGAGACGATTTAGAAATTAAGGTACGTTACACAAATCATGGCCCTGTTATGAATGACGTTGTGGCCACTATTAAAGATAAATCGCCTGTAACCATGAGTTGGGTCTATACCAAATTTACAATAAAAACTTTAGACGCCATGTACACTATGTCTCATGCTACTAATATTAACCAGTTTGAAAAAGGAGCGGCCTTAATTCACGCACCGGGTTTAAATGTTATGTATGGCGATGTCAATAACAATATAGCATGGTGGGCATCGGGTAATTTATACCGATTTAACGAAGGAGTTAATCCTAAATTTGTATTAGACGGTGCCAGTGGTAAAGATGAACCCATTTCATATCTCGATTTTTCTAAAAATCCACAAGCTATAAATCCGCCTTGGGGTTATGTGTATTCGGCTAACAACCAACCAGACAGTATAGATGGCGGCTATTTTTATCCGGGCTATTATCTGCCCGAAGACCGTGCCAAGCGTATTGTGAGTTTAATGGAATCTAAAAATGATTGGGATAAAACGGCTTTTAAAAAAATGATTAACGATGTCACATCGGCTGTTACGCCTGATAATGTGGCTGTTTTGTTATCAGTTATCGATAAAAAGTCTCTGACAACTAATGCCCAAAAAGCACTTGACATTTTAGCCGAATGGGACGGTTCTAACACCTTAAAAAGTGTAGCCCCCACCATTTATTTTAAATGGGTTTTTAAAGTCATGCAAAAAACATTTCAAGACGAATTAGGTTCTAAAGGTTTCGAGCAGTTTATGAAAACCAATGTGGGTAAAATTCAAGTCTCAAAACAAATTCAGGCCAAAAAATCGGTATGGTGGGACGATGTTTTGACAAAAGATGTAACAGAAACACAAAAAAGTATTCTAACGATAGCCTTTACAGAAACGGTTACAGACTTAGAAGCGCAGTTGGGTCAAAATGTATCAGATTGGACTTGGGGTAAAGTCCATACCCTTGAGCATGTGCACGCCATAACCATAAAAGCCCCTTTTTTAAGGAAATATTTAAATGTAGGGCCTTTTGAGGTGTCGGGCGCTAGAGAAGTCATTAACAATTTGATGTTTAACTTAAACGATGATGGTAAATATCCTGTTTTTGCAGGCCCTTCTACCCGTCGTATAATCGATTTTTCTGATATAGAAAACAGTGAAAGTATTTTACCCACAGGTCAATCGGGTAATGTGTTGAGCAAACATTATAAAGACCAAGCAAAAATGTATGCCAAAGGCCAATTTAGACCGATGTTGCTCAATAAAAAAGCCATTCAAAAATCTAAAGATAAGTTGGTTTTGTTACCTGAATAAATAACAAGGTGTTTGTAATAAGGGACGTAATGGACAAAATAGTTGATAAAAACTTCTGTAGGCTTTACTATTATTAGCTTTGAAGTAAATCAAAGGTAATGAAAAAAAAATAAAGATACTTATTAGTCAAATAAATTTGAAGACAAGTAGCGATCGCCTCTATCGCAAATAATGCTAACCAAAACACCGCTGTCTAAAGTTTTTGCAAGTTTTAGGGTAGCGGCTACAGCACCGCCACTACTCATTCCTGAAAAAACACCTTCTTCTTTAGCTAATCTTTTTGTCATTGCTTTGGCTTCATTTTCGCTGACTTCAATAATTTTATCAACCTTTTTGGGGTTAAAAATTTTCGGCAGATAGTCTTTAGACCATTTTCTAATACCCGGAATATTGGCCTTATCACAAGGTTGTACACCTATAATGTTAATACTTTTATTTTGTTCTTTTAAATAGGTAGAAACCCCTATAATCGTCCCTGTAGTGCCCATTGCCGATATAAAATGAGTGATTTTACCTTGAGTTCCCTGCCAAATTTCAGGCCCGGTAGTTTTATAATGTGCCTTCCAATTGTCATCATTTGCAAACTGATTTAGCATAGTGAATCCTAATTCCCTAACTTTTTTGTCGGCATAATCACGAGACCCTTCTATACCCAATTTAGTAGGTGTAAGTGTAACTGTGGCGCCATAAGCACGCATAGTTTGCACACGTTCTTTTGTTGAATTTTCGGGCATCACTAACTCAATGTTTAAATTAAATAAACTGGCAATCATTGCCAAGGCGATACCTGTATTACCGCTGGTGGCTTCAATTAAATAAGAATCGGAATTGATGTCATTTCGGTCTAATGCCGATTTAATCATATTATAAGCCGCACGGTCTTTTACACTACCACCGGGGTTTTGACCTTCCAATTTTAATAAAATTTTAATATTTTTATTACTTTGTAAGGATGAAGCATCAACCAAAGGCGTATTGCCTATACAATTTAATAAATCTCGTGTTTTCACAGAATTATATTTTTGGTTTTAATTTGATTTCTTGTGTGTGATAAACCAGTGAATTGGCAGGAACAGGTTTGGTAATCCAAACATTACCACCTATAGTACAGTTTTTACCAATAACGGTGTCACCACCTAAAATAGTAGCATTGGCGTAAATACAAACATTATCTTCAACTGTAGGATGACGTTTTTGATTTTGCATTTCTTTTGATACTTGTAGTGCTCCAAGTGTTACCCCTTGATATAATTTAACATGATTTTTAATAATAGTAGTTTCGCCAATTACAATACCTGTACCGTGGTCAATAAAAAAAGGTGTGCCAATTTGAGCACCGGGATTAATGTCTATTCCCGTTAATTTATGAGCATATTCACTCATTAACCTCGGAATTAAAGGCAGGTTCATTAAGTAAAATTCATGACTAAACCGATAAACCGCAATAGTAAAAAATCCGGGGTAAGCCAAATAAACTTCCTCAATAGTTTTTGCAGCGGGGTCATGATTCAAAATTTCTAAAGCATCTTTATTTAGCTTTTCTATAATTTCGGGAAGTTTGTCTAAAAATTGTTTCCAAGCGTTATTATAGGTATCAGAAGGATTAAAATTGGCAATAGCGGTAAGTGAGTCAAAATCTTTACCTAACTGTTTGAGGTTTTTTTTAATAGATAAATTGGAATCAAAAAGAGTATAAAATAATTTTTCGGTAAATAACTCGGTTTTATACTTTAGACTAAAATCTAAATCAGGTCTATTTTTATGTCGTTTTATACGGTTTATTATCGGATATAATGTCATAACTAATTTTTTACCACTTTTTATACACTTCTTCAAACGGAATTCTAAAACGGTCACCATAAATTCCTTCAGATTTACGGATACCACACCCAATAACCATATTAATTTCGGCGCCGTAAGGCAGTTTTAAAAGTCTTTTAATTCTCAGCGTATCGGTACCCTCCATAGGGCAGGTATCATAGCCATAGGCAGCCATACTCAGCATAAAAGTTTGGGCAGCCAGTCCGGCACTTTTATGCACTACTACACGGATGTCTTTGGTACGTACTTCTCTGTAAACCGTTCTAAAAAGACCAATAAACCAAAAGGTTATATATTTTAACCAACCTAAAATGCCCAAAAAATCAAAATAGGTAAAGGGCATGAGTTTTTTGTAGTAATTCTTGGCAAACTTTTCACGACTGGATTGTTTTGAAACAGGATTTTTACCGAAAACGCTATCTAAATAGTTTAAATTGGCCTTGCGGCGTTTACGCCACAAATCTTTTCGGGTAACAACTACAACCAATTCTAATGCTGTTTTAGCAGCACTTTGATTAAAACAATAAGTAGCTAATTTTTTCTTTATTTCGGGAGAAGTTATATGATGAAACTCCCATAACTGCATATTACTACTGCTGGGGGCTAAAGTGGCTTGCGCAATACAAGTTTTAACAATATTAGTGTCAATGGGTTTTGTAGCGTCGTATGTTCTAACGGCACGACGGTAACGAATGGCATCGCTAACAGTTTTTTGAGTCATAAAGATGTTTTAATGAGCAGGTGAATTTAAGAAAAATTCCGATAGGAAACTTAAAGCCAAATGTTTTAGAATCAGTTTAACTTTTTATGCATAAACCAAAACCAAAGGGGTGGTAATAATGACAAAACAATCATACCCGGATATCCTGTTGGCATCTGAGGGCTTTGCGGTACCGACTCTAAAATTTGATACTTTTTACTGCCTTTGTAGTGGTGGTCTGAGTGACGCGATAAATTAAACAGAAACAAGCGTCCCAGTATGTGATCAGAATTCCAAGAATGTGTGTGTTTTACACGTTCGTATTTACCATTCTCTTTTTGTTTCCTCAACAGTCCGTAATGTTCAATATAATTGACTGTTTCTAGCAATAAGATACCAATAACAGCTGCTATTATAAAACTCAGAAGTACAAATACGCCAAAGAAAAAATAGATACTACTTAACAATATAACAGTAGCTAAACTATAAACAACCATTTTGTTGCGGAAAGATATTTTTAAGTAGCCTTTTTTAAGCATACGTTTATTTTCTATTACCCATGCTTCAATGTAACTTCCAAAATGTGAACGCAGCCAAAAAGTATAAACCCATTCATTTTTTCTAGCTGTAGCCGAATCGTTTAATGTAGCCACATTGCGATGATGCCCTTCGTTATGATAAGGTAAAAAATGGGTATTTAACGAAGTGAGTAAAAGCAATTCGCCTATTAATTGTTCTATCCGGTTAGACCGATGTCCTAATTCGTGACCGACATTTATCCCAATAACACCACACATTAAGCCCATACTAAAAATGCGTCCAACATACTCTAATGTATTTAATTGGGGTTCTTGAATAACTTTAAAAAAGAGGAATAAAAAGACTATTTGTACAGGTAGTGTTAGGTATAAAATAATACTGTAAAAGGGATTGTTTTTTTCTTTAGCAACCACCTCTTTGGTAAAATTAGAAGTGCTTGACGGTATAAGCAATTCTATTAAAGGCACTATTACAAAAAACAAAAATAATGGTGTAAAAGTTAAAAGCCCTTTTGAGGTAAACGAGATGTAAACACTTACAGGAAGTAGATAAACCAGTAAATATTTTAGCCGTTTCACAATTAAATGTATGTTAAAAGGTTAGTACTGCTAAGATAACCAAAAAATAATTACTTTTAATGCGGTTCTCTAAAAATCAAAAACATGAAAAGATAAAAGCCCCGCTACAGCAGGGCTTTTAAAAACTAACTCAAGCTAAATTATGGTCGATTGGCCTAAATTTATATTGTTGTAATTGGCTTTATAATCTTCGGGATAATGAATGTAATCTACTATAAAATCGCCAATATCACTCGTTTTAAAAAGCGATTCGGGATTGATATCGACGGTACACACATTCATAGAAAGTGATTTTTCTACAGCTTTTTTTATTACGGTTGCTTCGTCAAACAATTCGAAATGCTCTAATAACATGGCGGCAGATAATATTGACGCTATCGGATTGGCACTGTTTAGCCCTTTGGCTTGGGGATAAGACCCGTGAATAGGTTCAAATAGAGCTGTGTGATTCCCCACGGATGCCGAAGCCAATAAACCAATAGAACCGGAGATTACGCTGGCTTCATCAGAAATTATATCACCAAACATGTTTTCGGTCAAAATGACGTCAAATTGGCGCGGATTTAAAATAATTTGCATAGCGGCATTATCGACAAATAAAAAATCTAAAGTCACGTCGGCGTAATTCTTTGAAAGTTCTGTAACCTGTTTCCGCCAGAGTCTTGAGGTTTCTAAAACATTGGCCTTATCTACTAAAGTCAATTTTTTACGGCGGGTTTGGGCGGCTTTAAAGGCCAAATGAGCAATTCTGTCTATTTCTTTTTTTGTATAAACACAAGAATCTACAGCTGTGTTGCCATCGCTACTTAAGGTTTTGTCACCAAAATAAATACCACCGGTTAATTCGCGATAAATCACAAAATTGGTTCCCTTTATGACCTGTTCTTTTAAATTAGATTTAGAAAGCAAAGCGTCGTAAGTGGTTAAGGGTCTGATATTGGCAAATAAGCCCAAACTTTTTCGCAATTTTAATAAGCCCTGTTCGGGACGTACTTTGGCACTCGGATTATTGTCGTATTTAGGGTCGCCAATAGCACCGAATAAAATGGCGTCAGAGGCGGCACAAACTTCTAAAGTTTTGTTTGGTAAAGGATATCCTGTTTTATCTATGGCAATGGCGCCCACATCGACTGTTTTGAAAATAAATTCATGGGTGTATTTCTCGGCTATGGCTTCGAGAACTTTTACGGCTTCGGCAGTTACTTCGGGACCGATACCGTCACCGGGTAATAAAGCGATTTTAATGTTCATATTTTTTCCTTTTGTCATGGCGAATCCCTACTTGTGGGGATGTGGCAATCTTTTAAATCAAGAGATTACTTCCCCGTTTTCACGGGGTCGTAATAATGTTTCTATTTTTTAGTTCGTAAATCTCTATTTTATCTTTTATACTTACCAAATAATCAATATCGGTATAAGCCTCTTGCAAACACAATTTTTTATAGGGATTAATGGCGAATATTTCTGAATCTCCGGTTTGCTCTAAAATGACGTTTTGAGCCTCTAAATCGACAAAAATGACTGTTTGTGAGTCATTTTCGACCATTTTTAGCAATTTATGCAAGAATATTGGCGAAACTTGAACGGGTAAAATACCGTTATTTAGGGCATTTCCTTTAAAAATATCGGCAAAAAAACTCGATATAATAACCCTAAAGCCGTAATCGTACAAAGCCCAAGCGGCATGTTCGCGACTGGAACCGCAACCAAAATTGCTTTCGGCTACTAAAATAGAACCTTTGTAATTCTTATTGTTTAATACAAAATTGTTATTAACGGTATTGTCTTTGTTGTAACGCCAATCTCTAAATAAGTTTTCACCAAAGCCTTCTCTGTTAGTGGCTTTTAAAAAACGTGCCGGAATTATTTGATCGGTATCGATATTCTTTATGGGCAATGGGACAGCCGTACTGCTTATTTTGGTAAATTTTTCCATTTTCAATTTAAATGCGTTGTATCTATAATTTTACCATGAATGGCTACAACGGCTGCTGTTAAAGGACTCGCCAAAAGTGTTCTCGAACCTTGTCCCTGACGTCCTTCAAAATTTCTGTTCGATGTGGATACGCAATATTCTTTTTCGGGAATTTTGTCGTCGTTCATAGCCAAGCAAGCCGAACATCCCGGTTGACGGAGTTCAAATCCGGCTTCTTCAAAAACAGATTGTAAACCTTCGTTTTTTATTTGTTTGGCTACCATTTGAGAGCCGGGGACAATGAGAGCATTAACATTTTTAGCCTTTTTCTTGCCTTTGATATATTGGGCGACGACCCTAAAATCTTCTATTCTAGAATTAGTGCAACTCCCAATAAAGACATAATTTATAGGCTTATTAATTAGTGGACTCTTTTGTTTAAGCCCCATGTATTTTAGTGATTTATTTAAAGACTCACTATTTTTATTTGGCACATTTTCGTTTATTTTCATGCCCATTCCGGGATTAGTCCCATAAGTAATCATAGGAGCGATGTCTTTGGCGTCAAATTTATAGGAAGTGTCAAAAACAGCATCATCATCGGTTTTCAAAGTTTTCCAAGCAGTTGTTTTTTTGATAAAATCGTAATCTTTTGGGGCAAATTTCTTTCCGTTAAGATAATCAAAAGTTATATTGTCGGGAGCTATCATACCCCCTCTGGCACCCATTTCTATACTCATATTACACACCGTCATACGGCCTTCCATACTCATATTTTCAAAGACCTCGCCGGCATATTCAATAAAATAACCTGTACCAACATTGGTGCCCAGTTGTGAAATGATGTATAAAATAACGTCTTTTGGTAAAACATTTTTGTTTAAAGTACCGTTAACCACTATACGCATGGTTTTGGGCTTTTCGGTTATCACACATTGGCTGGCAAAAACCTGTGCCACTTGACTGGTGCCGATGCCAAAGGCTATACAGCCAAAAGCGCCATGTGTAGCCGTATGACTGTCGCCGCAAACTATTGTCATTCCCGGCTGTGTTATGCCTAATTCAGGAGCTATGACATGAACAATACCATTGTATTTGTGACCCAATCCGTATAATTTGATATTATTTTTTTTGCAGTTTTCGGTTAGTTGGGTTAATTGCTTTCTAGAAAGAGCATCCCTTACCGGAAGGTGTTGGTTTTTTGTTGGGGTGTTGTGGTCGGCTGTGGCGATAATTTGATTAGGCCTGAAAACACTTATGTTTTTGTCTTCTAATTCTTTAAAAGCTTGTGGACTCGTTACTTCATGTATCAAATGTTTATCTATATATAAAACTTGTGGCCCGTTTTTTATAGTAGTTACCACATGTGCATCCCAAACCTTATCAAAAAGTGTTTTTCCCATTACCGTTAAAACTTAAAAGTTGACACTTGATTTATACCTATTCTTGGCGTTTATTAAATGGTGAATATCGTCATCATTAACTTCTTTACATTTATCGGCATATCTTAAAAATTTGGGATACAAAACATCTAATTCAATTTTGGTCAATTCATAACCCACGTTTTTAGCACGATAGGCTAAGGCGGCACGTCCGCTTCTAGCGGTTAAAACAATTGACGACTCGGTTACACCAACATCTTCGGGATTGATAATTTCGTAGGTTTCACGGTTCTTAATAACACCATCTTGGTGGATACCGGAGCTGTGTGCAAAAGCATTATCACCCACAATAGCTTTATTGGCTTGAACAAACATACCCATGTTGTTCTGAACCAATTTACTGGTGTTATACAATAATTTTGTATTAATATTAGTGTCTAAATTCAAATAAGGATGTTGTTTCAAAATCATAACAACTTCTTCTAGAGCAGTATTGCCGGCACGTTCGCCGATGCCGTTTATGGTACATTCTATTTGACGGGCACCGTTTTGGACACCGGCAATGGCATTGGCGGTAGCCAAACCCAAATCGTTATGGCAATGGCACGAAATAATGACATTTTCGATACCTTTTACATTGTCTTTTAAGTATTTTATTTTGGTACCGTATTCATCGGGTAAACAATAACCGGTTGTGTCGGGGATATTAAGAACCGTAGCGCCGGCATTTATTACGGCCTCACAAACTTTTGCTAAAAACGTATTGTCGGTACGTCCGGCATCTTCGGCATAAAATTCAACATCATCAACAAAAGTTTTGGCATAAGCCACAGCTTCTACAGCACGGGCAATCACTTTTTCTCTTGTTGAATTAAATTTATGAACAATATGCGAATCTGAGGTGCCAATTCCGGTATGAATTCTGGGATGTTTGGCATATTTTAGTGCTTGAGCAGCCACTGCTATATCTTTTTTGTTGGCACGCGACAAAGCACAAACCGTGGCATTTTTAACGACCTTTGCTATTTCGCTGACCGAATGAAAATCACCCGGACTTGAAATGGGAAATCCGGCTTCAATAACATCAACACCTAACAAATCGAGCCGTTTGGCAATGACTAATTTTTGTTCGGTATTTAACTTACAGCCGGGGACTTGTTCACCGTCTCTTAAGGTCGTGTCAAAAATTTGGACTTTATTCTTGTTCATTATTGCTTTTTTTTTATCACTTTTGATATTTCAAAAGTAAAAGTTAAGGCCTTTTGAAAATACTGTAAAAAAGCCATTTTACTATAGTCAAGTAAATGACGTAAAATATAACTATTTAATATATAGAGTAATAAAATTAAAATCGGTACAATGTCTATAGAGCAAAAAGATGCCCTTTTTATGTTGGTCAAGTCGCTTTCTAAATCAGAAAAGCGTCAATTTAAGTTATATGTTGGTCGGTTGGGCATAAATGCCCATGCCAATTTTATGTCGTTATTTAATTTATTAGATAAGGTAAACGATTTTGATGAGGCACTAATTTTGAATAAAACCCATATAAAAAAACAGCAAATATCTAATACAAAAGCCCATTTGTACAAACAAATTTTAGTGAGTCTCAGATTTAATCCGGTACATCAAAATGTGCGGGCACATATTAGAGAACAATTTGATTTTGCGGCTATTTTGTACAGTAAAGGTCTGTATAAACAGAGCCTAAAAATATTGGATAAGTCTAAAGAGCTCGCTTTAAAAAATGGCGAAAATAATTTGGCTTTCGAAATTGTAGAGTTCGAAAAGGTTATAGAGTCGCAATACATTACCCGAAGCATGAGTAATCGGGCCAAAGACCTAACCAAACAGGCTAAAAGTTTGAGTCAAAAGAATGTGAGAATTAGTAAATTGTCTAATTTATCACTTCAGTTGTACAGTTTATTACTCAAAGAAGGTTATGTGAAAAACGATTCGGATGCCAAGGCACTGATAAAATATTTTAACAAAAGACTGCCCGATTACGCATTATCTGATTTAGGGTTCAAAGAAAAACTCTTTTTGTACAAAGCCTATTTGTGGCGCAGTTTGATTTTACAAGACTTTGTGTCGAGTTATAAATACGCCCAAAAATGGGTAAGCTTATTTGATAAAAACCCCGAAATGAAAAAACAAAACCCCGTTTTTTACATCAAGGGTTTAGACTATTTATTGGAAGCCTTATTTTTTATAAAGCATCGTACTAAGTTTAAAGAAGTTCTCGAAAAATTAAAATGTGAGTTAGATTTAGAAAAAATAACAATAAACGAAAATACAAAGACGCTCTCTTTTTTGTGTTACAGCCAGAATAAGCTCAACCTCTACTTTTTAGAAGGCAGATTTACAAAAGGTTTAGATTATGTAGATATACTTTTAAAGGACTTAAAAAAATATGCGTCTAAAATAGATGCGCACCACGTTATGGTGTTTTATTATAAAATAGCCAGTATGTATTTTGGCGCAGGCAATAACAAAATGTGTATTTTTTATCTCGATAAAATTATAAGTAACAAAGCCCTAAAAATGCGTGAAGATTTGCTGTGTTTTTCACGAATTTTAAATTTGGTAGCGCATTACGATGCCGGATTAGACGAAAATATTGAGAAATTAATTGTATCGACTTATAAATTTTTAGTCAAAATGAACGATTTGCACGAGGTACAACGCAAAATGATACTATTCCTTAAAAATTTAAACAATATTTACCCGCAAGACCTCAAAAAAGCCTTTGTAAAATTGTATAACGAGCTAAAAATTTACGAAAACCACCCCTTCGAAAAACGCGCCTTTTTGTATTTAGATGTCTTGTCTTGGCTGGAAAGTAAAATAGAAAATCAACCGGTTGAAGTTATTATCCGTCAAAAAGCCACAAAATTGATTAGGTAAAATAATGTTTTTTACATCTGCACGAAAGTCTCGAAACTTTGGGCGTTCGGGAGCAGCGTCATAGTCAACGTCAAGGACAAAGAAAATGTCATCTCGAGTCTGCCTGTCTCAGGTACGGCGCAGTCTAGGGATAAGTCTAAGAACACTAACCCACCTCATAACTAACCTCAACGCCAAAGAGCTCGAAGACCGTTACGGTACCCGCTTAAGAAGCCGTATGCGCGAATCGTACAATCTCATCAGCTTTGCCAAAAACGCCAAAGACAAAAGAATCTAACATTTTTTGTCATTCTGACCCCGAAACTTCGGGGGAAGAATCTCAGCCAACTTCAATTTCCTATCATTGTAGGCCAGTTCGCTTACAACGTGAAGGGGGCATCTCACTCTTCTATAACAAAATTTAATCCTCCAAAAGGATTAATTGTTGAGGATTTTTGTATTTTCATATCGGTATTATTAAGCATCACCAATATAGGTGAAAATACTGTTGCTGTAAAATCTTATTTATTAAGGTTTTGCAGTTTTTTTTAACAAAAACTTGCGGATTTGAGGTGCAATCGTGCGGGAGCGAGGGTTAACTAAATTTATAATTTCTATTTATAAATAGAATCAATTTATTTATATAAACCACACGAAAGTCCCGAAACTTCGGGAGTGCGGTAGCGGGGTATGCAAACGGCTTTGACAATAATTGTTTTTACTGATTGTTTTAGCAAGTTTGATACCTGGAGAAAGTTTGCCTCTTATTGTGGCATAGCTCCTTTTCCCTACCAATCAGGTACCAGTATAAAAGGCAGAACCAAAGTATCTCATTTGGCCAATAAAAAATTAAAAACCATAATAAATATGTGTGCTATTTCTGCTATACAACATAATCCAGAAATGAAAATTTATTACCAAAAAAGAGTCTTAGAAGGAAAAAGTAAAATGAGTACCATTAATATTATTAGAAATAAGCTCATTGCTCGTGTTTTTGCCGTAGTAAAAAGACAAACGCCTTATGTAGATACTGTTAAATTTGCAGCTTAACTTTATTAACAAAAATAATTTAATTTTTACTTGTTTTAATCATAGAATACTGGGGGATTTTTACTCATAATATTCAAAAAAATATTATGAGTGCAAGTTACGACCTTAGTGCT
>CAZMBM010000013.1:0-25879 GCA_964564475.1 uncultured Flavobacteriaceae bacterium
GGCAAACAAATGGTCTCATTACAACTTTTACAACGGAAATGCACATGTAAATCGGCATCTACTTCGCAATGACAGTTCTCTTCGCACAAAGCGTATTTGGCAACGCCTGTTCCGTCGTCAATTTTATGTACAATCTCGTGCTTTACAAAGGTTTTTAAGGTGCGGAATAGTGTTGTTCTATCCGATTTTTCGAAATAATTTTCTACATCAGATAAGCTAACAGCCACCTTATTATTTAAGAGAAATTGCAAAACCAACAAGCGCATGGCTGTTGGTTTTATCTTGTTTTTTTCTAATATTTTCTCTAGTTCAAACACTTTAAAATTTTAAATTATTTTAATAGATTCTCCCGTTTTTATCCTGTAAACATTATTTACATCAGAAACATAAATAATGCCATCAGAGGGGTAAGGCGTCGCCGCATTTTTACAAATTGTTTTAACAATTTTATCTGTTTCATCGTCTTGACACACCAACTCTATTTTAATCATCTTACTATCTGCAAAATGAAATTTTAACGAAGGTAGTGAATCTTCACGTTTATAAGTGCCTGTCCCTTCACATTCTAGTAAAGTTAGGCTTTCTAAGCCAATTTCTTTAAGCGCTTCTACTACTTTTTCTAACCTGCTTGGTTTTACAAATGCTTTTATTTCTTTCATCTTTTTAAATAATTAATGTTCGTGCTCTTCAAATTCTCCCTTACCTAATTCGGCATTAACATAGTAAGCCCCTTGTGTAACAATCAAGGCGTCTTTGGGTATTTTTTTAATAAAAACCACCTCTGAATATCCCAAATCTGATACGCCCCTGTTGATTTGAATTTTTTCAAAACTCAGGGTATTTTTATTTTTCTTTCTCTGAACAAAAATATAATCCAATCCTTTTTCGCTTATAAAAGCACCGTCGGGTAAAGCATTTACTTTTTTATCGGCTGTTACAATTCTGGCCTCTACAAACATACCTGATAATAAGCCGTGGTGTGTCCCAATCATTTTTGCATGTACTTTTACAGCACGTGTATCCATTTCAAAAGCACGTCCTAAAGCAAAGATTTTACCTTCATAAATTTTTTCGGGTTTTGTTGTTAATGCAAATGTTATCAACTGTCCTACTTTAGCTTTATCAATATCTTTTTCAAAAACTTTAAGCCCTATATGCAGATGTTCATTATCAACAATGTCAAACATCTCTTGTTCCGGTGCCACAAATTTTCCGATATTGATATCTATTCTTTGCACAAATCCCTTTATGGGAGATACCACAGGAACTGTTGACAGAATTTGCCCATTTTCTATAGATGAGACATCAATGCCTATTAGTTGTAAATTAGCTTTTGTGGCACTTAAATTAGATTTGGCTTCATTATAAGCGGCCTCAGCTTCCTGATACGATTTTGCAGATGTTATGCCATCTTTAAACAACTCTTTTTTTCGCAAATAATTTTTTTCTAAAAAAGGCATATTACCTTTTGCCGACAAGTATTCCTGTTGCATTTTTATAAATTTGGGATTATTAAGACGTGCCAAAACCTGCCCTTTGGTTACATAATCACCTTCTAGCACAGCCACGCTTTGTACACGTCCTCCTATAATGGCACTAACACTCGCCTTTTTTTGAGGTGGTAATTCTAATTGACCGTTCACTTTTAAACTAGTTCCTAAATTTATACGCCTCATTTTACCAAGTTTTATTTTCATGACATCTAATTGATTTTGCTGTAGGCTCACAATATTTGTATTTTCGTCATGAGAGGTCTCTTTTTTCTCTTGGTGCTCTTTATTTTGAATTGCTTTTTCTGTACAGCTTCCCAACACAATTAGGAGCGATAAAGCACTGATAATCTTAAATATATTTGTCATTTTTAATTATATTTTCCTGTTAAGTAGTTTATTTTAATAAGGGTTTGATTGTATAGGTTGAGTCTCTTTAAATAGTCTCTCTTAATTTGAACAACTTGTTCCAGACTTGCTATGTATTCTACGTAACCAACCTCGCCTTCTTTATAGGCCTTATTGGCAGACGACAGTAACTTCTCTGCTAATTTCAAGCCTTTGGTTTCGTAATAGTTAAGAGAGGCTTTGTACTTTTTATAATCTTGTAAATTGGTCTGTAGTACGGCACTTACATCTAATTTAGATTGTTTATAGCGCATTCTGGCAATTTCACTATTCTTTTTAGCGGCTTGTGTTCTCCCTTTTTGAGACCAAAAAAACAGTGGAATTTTTATACCCAATTGAAAACCTGTAAAGTTTCTAATCCCTTCTATTTGTTGGTTAAAATAGCCTGCAGATAAATCGGGTAAAAATTTCGACTTCTCTAAACTGTGCTGTTTTTTAGACACATTTACAAGTTGTTGTTTTAGTTTTAAAATAGGATTATCATCACCCGATTGTTCAACATCTTCGAGCGATAACTTTTGCAAATCACCATCAACAATTGTCACATTCTGTTTGAGATTAAGCAAAAGTCTGAGTTGTTTACGATAGTTTTCTACATCGAGACCTGCCTCTTGTTTTTGTAGTCTTATTGTCTCTCTTTTGCCTTCTGCCGCCATTTTTTCTATGAGATTTGACTCTCCCGAGTCATATCTTTTTTGAGCTATACGTGCAAAATCTTTATAAGCCTTTTCTAACTCTATAATTAACCTAAGCCTGTTTTTCGCGTATCTTAACTGCATAAAGGCAGCCCTAACATTTCGTTCGAGTACACTTTTTTGTAAAACAAAAGAAGCTTGACTTAACGATACTCTTTCTTTTTGCAACTTCAATTGCGTAGCATAAACTGTTGGAAATTTAAAATTTTGAGTCACACTCCATTGATAATCTATTTGCGATGTGTTTAATTGGCCGTTAGAATAAGAAATAGCCGTTTTATCTAAATCAAAAGCCGATTTCTTTAAATTCTCTTGCTTTTCAATTTCAAGGTTGGCTCCTTTTATACGCGGATTGTTTTTAAATGCCATTGAAACAGCCTCGTCAACAGTAATTTTATGATTTATTTCTTGAGCTACAGCAGATTGTACTCCTGCAAAAGTCAAAAAACCAATAAGTATCAGACTTGTTAATGATTTATTCATTTTTATATATTTTCTTTTTTGCGAACTCTTTTCTACCAAATAATACAATACAGGAACAACCAATAATGTTAATAAAGTAGAGGATATTAAGCCTCCAATAACAACTGTTGCCAAAGGTCTTTGTACTTCGGCGCCTGCCGATGACGATATGGCCATAGGCATAAAGCCCATAATAGCGGCTATGGCTGTTAGTAATATTGGTCGTAAACGTTCTTCTGTTCCCAATAAAATGCGTTCATATAAATCGGTCATACCTTCTAATTTTAAACTGTTAAATCGGCTAACTAAAACCAGTCCGTTTAACACAGCGACGCCAAATAACACTACAAATCCAACACCTGCAGAAATACTAAAAGGCATATCTCTAAAAGCTAAAAGGTAAATACCGCCAATAGTTGCCAACGGAACTGCCATATATATCATAGTGGCTTGAATAAAAGAGTTTAATGCAAAATATAGCAGTATGAAAATGAGCAATAGTGCAATAGGTACAACGACCATTAAACGGTCTTTAGCCCGTTTTAAGTTTTCAAAAGAGCCCCCGTATTTAATAAAGTAGCCTTCGGGTAAATCTAATTGTTCTTCTAGTTTTTGTTGTACATCTTCTACCATTGATTCTACATCACGTCCTCTTACATTTACGCCTACAGAAACCCGTCTGTAAGTATTATCACGCGAAATTTGCATGGGTCCGGGTTTATAACTTATTTCAGCCAACTCCTTAAGTGGTATTTGCGTGCCGTCATTATTGGGTAAATCGACAAACAGGTTGCGTAAATCGTCAATACTTTGCCTGTAAGTGTCTGAAAAACGCACCACTAAATCAAACCTTTTTTCGCCTTCAAAAATAATTCCCGCATTGGCTCCTGCAAAAGCAGTACTCACATAACGATTTAATTTATCTACCGTTAAACCGTATTTGGCCAATTTAGCACGCTGATAAATAACCGTAATTTGCGGTAAACCTTCTGTAGCCTCGGCACGTACATCGGCAGCGCCATCAATAGTTTGAATAATTTTTGCCATTTCGTCTGCTTTTGTGGCCAAAATATCTAAATCGTTTCCGTACAATTTTATGGCAACATCTTCGCGAACACCTGTAAGCAGTTCGTTAAATCGCAACTCAACAGGTTGCGTAAAAATAAAGTTAACGCCTACTATGGCTTTTAATTTATCTTGTATCTTTTCAATTAATTCTATTTTTGTTTTTGCCGACGTCCATTTGCTCATATCTTTTTCTAAAATGATAAAAGCATCTACAATATCC
This sequence comes from uncultured Flavobacteriaceae bacterium, assembly GCA_964564475.1. Classification (GTDB taxonomy): domain Bacteria; phylum Bacteroidota; class Bacteroidia; order Flavobacteriales; family Flavobacteriaceae; genus CG1-02-35-72. The sequence goes on from CAZMBM010000013.1 coordinate 4,344, forward strand.
ATGGGCATTGGGTCAGTTGGAATTTCTGAGACACCAATTCTACCAACCATTGTCTTTACTTCCGGGAAATTAGCCGTTATAATATTTTCTACATTTTTTGATGTTTTAATAGATTCGGATAATGAGCTCCCCGGTTTCATAATAATTTGCATGGCAATATCCCCTTCATCTAATTTTGGGATAAATTCGCCACCCATTCTGGTAAATATAAAAATAGCGATTAAAAAAAGGATACTGGCTATAATAACCACCGTTTTCTTAAACTTTAAGGCGCCTTTAATTAAGGGCTCATACACTTTAAAAATACCCGACATCATTTTATTACTCATTTTAGTAAGCCACAGTTCAAAACGTGTAAATAAATTTTTATTTTTCTGAGAAGTCGGTTTTAAAAACAATGAAGCCATTACAGGAACATAGGTTAAACACAGTAATAAAGCGCCTAAAACAGCATATCCAAAAGTAAATGCCATAGGACGAAACATTTTACCCTCTACTCCCGTTAAAAATAAAATAGGCGTAAAAACTATCAAAATAATCAACTGACCGAAAAAGGCCGAATTCATCATCATACTACTGGATTTATAACTTAGGGCATCCATTTCTTGAGATGTAAAATCTTCTTTATTCTTCTTAAGCCGTTGCTCAATATGATGTACGGTTCCTTCAACAATAATCACGGCGCCATCTACTATGATACCAAAATCTATGGCTCCTAACGACATTAAATTAGCCCAAACACCCGTAGCCCTCATCAATATAAAGGCAAATAATAAGGAAAGAGGTATAATAGACGCCGTTAACAAACCGCCACGGAGACTTCCCAACAACAATACCAGTACAAAAACCACTATTAAAGCACCTTCGATAAGGTTTTTAGAAACAGTGCTTGTAGTACGGGCAATAAGATCACTTCTGTCTAAAAAGGGCCTGATTTCGAGTCCTTTTGGCAACGATTTTTGAATGCTTTCTATACGTTTTTGTACATTTTTAATAACTTCATTAGGGTTTTCGCCTTTTAACATAAGCACCTGTCCCCCAACCGACTCTTCACCGTCTTCTGTAAAAGCACCATAACGAACCGCCGAGCCAAAACGCACAGAATCTGCCACGTCTTTTATTAAAATAGGTGTGTTTTTATTATTTTCTACAACAATATTTTCGATATCTTCGAGGGTTCTGGCAAGACCTTCTCCGCGAATAAAATTAGCCTGATGGTTTTTTTCGATATAAGCGCCTCCCGTATTAGAATTATTACTTTCGAGTGCTTTAAAAACTTCATTAATACTAACGCCCATACTGTTGAGGCGATTCGGATTTAAGGCTATTTCGTATTGTTTAACATTCCCTCCAAAAGAATTAATCTCAACCACTCCGGGCACCAATGCCATTTGACGCTTTACAACCCAGTCTTGAATGGTGCGTAATTGAGTAGGCGAATATTTATGCTCATAGCCTTTTTTAGGGACGATTGAATATTGATATATCTCGCCCAAACCTGTGGCTATAGGAGCCATAAACGGCTTTCCAAAACCTGCCGGAATGGCTTCTTGTATCTCGTTTAATTTTTCTTGAACCAATTGACGCGGTAAATAAGTACCCATCTCGTCTTTAAACACAATGGTTACTACCGAAAGCCCAAAACGCGACACCGATCGTAGCTCTACAACACTCGGCAAATTAGCTACCGCCAATTCAATAGGGTAGGTTACAAACTGCTCTATATCCTCTGTCCCTAAAGTTGGTGCAACGGTAATTACTTGTACTTGGTTATTTGTAATATCGGGAACAGAACCCAACTTTACAGTCATCATCGAATAAATGCCCGTACCTATCAGCACCAGCAAAAACAAGCCAATAATGAATTTATTATTTATTGAAAAACGAATTATTTTATCTATCATTTTTGTTATACTTAATTAACAATCTGCTTCTTACGAATTTAGACTGATTAATATTTTTAGTTTGTAAAAAGGTGATCTAGTTGTTTAAGGACTCTTAAAACAACAGTAATAATCGTACTTAAAAAGCCTAAACTTTAATTAAAGGCTATATAAATACAAGAGTAATTATACTTTGGGAGGTTGAAAATTACGGTCGATAAAATCGGATGTATGATTTGAAATGTAATACTGATTTAATTCAATATTTAAAGACTCCGGTTGAGAAATATCTATACTTTTAACAACCTGTACCAAACTGGCACAACACACACAAGTACAGAAGGGCGTACATAAATCACCACCATCAGAATGAGGGTCTTGTGTATCGCTTGTGTTTAGAGTAATCTGAGCCACATCGTTATCATTGTATTGTGCAAAAGCGTCACTACAAGGAAACAAGGTAAGTACAACAATAATGATTGATAATATTTTAGCTAAATAACTCATAAACGTTGGCAAATATAAATAAAATTTTTATGCAACGGTGTTGCATTATAATGCCTCTTCTTTTTCTTGATAGTAAAATGCCGGCAACAATATAAGCACAAACAGTGGGTGAATTAAAAAACGCCTAATATAAAAAGCCAATAAGTAACCCTTTTGAAAACCTGTTTGTAATAAAATGTAAAAGGCCAACATAAAAACCACAAAAGTTATGGCATAAAATTTAATTGAAAATTGAATAACAGAGCGTTTTTGAAAAGCGACATATAAAATAAGCAGCGAAAAAGCGAAGTTGAGCAGGTATCTTAATAGAATATTTAAAAACAGTTTTGAAGTGACAAAAACAGGAATAGCTCTATATAAATAATCGTTTTTAAAATACTGAATAAAAGGGTCGTAAAATAATCTCGGCGCAAAGGCACGTACCAAAATCAGCATAAAAAACAAGACCAAAATAATGAGTATTCTATATCGTTTTTTCATTTTTTTTGTCTTTTATGATATGAAAAATGACGTACCCAAATTATCCACAAAATAAATACTAAGCCATATATAATTGCAGGAAATATTAAAGTATGTAAGGGCTCTTGATACTGTGGGTATTTGTACAACAATAAGCTAAGTGCTATAATCCGCAAAATATTTATGGCGTAAATAAGCAAACTACCAAGCAATCCAAACAAAAACGTGGCTTTTAAACTTCCCGAAAAGGCTATTATAAAAGCTAAAAACAAAATAATGATACTTACCGAATTACAACCTTCTATTACCCGCGCTGTATAGTTACCCCCTACAATTAATTTAATTGACAGTTCCTCAGTATGTTGCTCAGTATATATATGGTATCCTAACCACTTGGCTACCATTTTTGTATGATTAGCCACTACTTTTGTAATGGGTGCACATGAAAACAAGGGCGTTTTAACTTGTTTAGTGTGTAAATAGGTAGAATAAATACCAAAAAGCAAAAAGTATGTAACAAAAAACTTAACTAAAAATAATATGACGGGTTTGTTATTTTTCACTTAAAAAAGATTGGTACTTTTGCCTTTTATTATCTTCAAATTTACACCAAAGCTATGGATTTAAAAAAACTTGAAAATAAAATTATTAACATACTTTCAGACAATTACAGCTCTGAAGAAAAATTACAGCGTATTTGTAACCTGTTAAAAACAAATATTTCGTATTACAATTGGGTTGGCTTTTATTTTAAAAATGGCGATAAAATGGAACTCAAGCTCGGTCCTTTTGCGGGTAAACCCACAGAACATACTCTCATCCCTTTTGGCAAGGGTATTTGTGGGCAGGTAGCTGTAAGCAATAGAAATTACGTGGTTCAAGATGTCTCTGAACAAGATAATTATATTTCTTGCGGCTTTGAAGTTAAAAGCGAAATTGTGATACCTATTTTTGTTTCGGGTAAAAATATCGGTCAAATAGACATCGATTCACACAGTACAGCACCTTTTACTTTTGATGACGAAAAATTCTTAGAATTTGTATGTGCCGAAGTAGCCAAAATAGATTTATCGGTCTTTTTGTAAAGAATGCCATTTTTAAAAGTCTAATTTTACCGTAAATATTTCCTTTATGATTCATAAAATAAGCACCCAACAACCCTGTACAGAAATGACTGTTTTGGTAACTCCCGAAATGGCCAATTTTAACGGCCGTATGCACGGTGGCGAGCTACTTAAAATTTTAGACAAAGTGGCTTATACCTGTGCCAGTAGATTTTGTGGCGAGTACGTTGTTACGATTTCTGTTGACAAAGTCATTTTTAAACAACCTATTTTTATAGGTGAATTAGTTACTTTTTTGGCTTCGGTAAATTATACAGGTAAAACGTCATTAGAAGTAGGTATCAAAGTTATTTCCGAAGACATCAAAAAACGTACTGTACGAGATTGTAACACCAGTTATTTTACCATGGTAGCCATGGACGACAAGGGCAATAAAGTCAGCGTACCCCGGTTAGAACTCAAAACCGCTATTCAAAAAGAACGTTATCAAAAAGCTGTAGAAAGACGTAAAGTAAGACTCAATTTGTAATATTTTTTGATATAGCTCTTATGTAATTAACATCGTTAATAGATTAATCCTTAAATTATTTAAAAAAACATGAAAGACTCACTCATCAAACTTTTTGAATCACGACTCGAGAAACTCCGTTCAGAAATAGCTCTTTACCCAGACGAGAAAATGCTGTGGCACAGCCCAAAAAGCATTAATAATTCGGGGGGCAATTTAACTTTACATCTCATTGGCAACCTCAATCATTTTATAGGAGCGGTTTTGGGGAAAACGGGCTACGTGCGCCAACGCGATGCCGAATTTGAATTAAAAGACGTTCCGGTAAAAGAATTACAAGCTCAAATTGACGCCACAAAAAAAGTTATCGTAAAGACCCTAAACAATCTCTCACAAAACGATTTTGAAACCATTTATCCCATCAATGTTTTTGGCAATGAAATGACGACAACTTATTTTTTAATTCATTTAACAGGGCATCTCAATTATCATTTAGGGCAGATAAATTATCACCGCCGATTGGTTTGTTAATAACCTTTTAATTTTGCTTATAAGTTTATACACTTGTAACGATTTTAATATTGTAAAACCATAGGGCTTTTATTAGCTTTGCAACAATTAAAAACACATCCCAATGGCTTCTACAAAAAGGGCAAAATCGGCTTTAATTTCTGTATTTCACAAAGAAGGATTAAAACCAATCGCCCAACAGTTAAACGCTTTAAATTTTACTATTTACTCTACCGGTGGCACCCAAAAATTCATTACCGATTTAGGTATTGATGTCATACCCGTAGAAAAGCTAACCGATTATCCCTCGATTTTAGGAGGCCGTGTTAAAACACTACATCCCAAAGTATTTGGCGGTATTTTAAGCCGAAGAGACAATAAAGATGACGTGGCACAATTGTCCGAATATACCATCCCCGAAATTGACGTGGTTATAGTTGATTTATATCCTTTTGAAAAAACCGTAACAAGTAACGCCAGTGAACAAGACATTATAGAAAAAATTGACATCGGCGGTATTTCTTTAATCCGTGCCGCTGCCAAAAATTTTAAAGATGTTTTATGTGTTTCGGCCCGCGAACAATACGACGATTTCTTAAAAATTTTAGTGGCTCAAAAAGGAGCGTTTACACTTGAGCAACGCAAAATTCACGCCGCTAAAGCCTTTGCTGTTTCCAGCCATTACGATACAGCTATTTTTAAATATTTAAACACTTCTGAACCCGATTTTAGAGAGAGTTATACACAGGCCAATAGTTTGCGTTATGGCGAAAATCCACACCAAAAAGGAATCTTTTATGGCGATTTAGAGGCTATGTTTGATAAAATACACGGTAAAGAATTATCGTATAATAATTTACTCGATATAGACGCTGCGGTAAATTTAATGAATGAATTTGTAAACGACAAGCCTACTTTTATTATTTTAAAACACAATAACGCCTGCGGTTTGGCACAGCGCGACACTTTACATCAAGCCTATGTTGATGCCTTAGCCGGTGACCCTCAATCTGCTTTCGGAGGTATCTTAATTGCCAATAAACCCATTGACACAGCAACGGCTCAAGAGATTCATAAATTATTTTGCGAAGTGGTTATAGCGCCTTCTTACGGTGTAGAAGCCCTTAATATTCTCAAAGCTAAGAAAAATCGTATTATTTTAATTCAAAAAACGTCAGAGCTACCCCATACACAGTACAGAACAGCACTTAACGGTGTTTTATTTCAAGATAAAGATACCAAGACCGATACTGTTAGCGATTTAAAAACCGTTACGCTTTTGAATCCTTCAGAAGAACAATTAGACGATTTAATTTTTGCCTCAAAAATATGCAAACACACCAAAAGCAATACCATTGTTTTGGTAAAAAACAAACAACTTTGCGCAAGTGGCACGGGTCAAACAAGTCGTGTTGACGCACTAAATCAAGCTGTAATAAAAGCCAAACATTTTAATTTTGATTTGCAGAATGCCGTTATGGCCAGCGATGCTTTTTTTCCTTTTCCCGATTGTGTAGAAATAGCACAACAAGCTGGTATAAATGCCGTTATTCAACCGGGCGGTTCTATTAAAGACCAATTATCTATAGATTATTGCAACATCAATAAAATGAGCATGGTATTTACCGGCATCCGTCATTTTAAACATTAATTTTACTAACTTTGTCAATTCACGAATTAATTTAGATAAACTATAAGAGAATGGGATTTTTTGACTTCATGACTGAGGATATTGCTATAGATTTAGGAACAGCCAATACTTTAATTATACATAATGACAAAGTAGTTATTGACAGCCCCTCTGTAGTAGCAAAAGACAGAAGTACCGGTAAAATTTTGGCTATAGGTAAAAAAGCCAATCTTATGCAAGGTAAAACACATGAAAATATTAGAACTATCAGACCTTTAAAAGATGGTGTTATAGCCGATTTTGAAGCGTCTGAACAAATGATAAAAGAGTTTATCAAGTGTATTCCTTCTATTAAAAAACGTTTTTTCGCACCCTCTTTGCGGATGGTAATCTGTATTCCTTCCGGCATTACCGAAGTAGAAAAACGCGCTGTTCGCGATTCTGCCGAGCATATGAATGCCAAAGAAATTTACCTTATTCACGAACCAATGGCTGCCAGTATTGGTATTGGCATAGATATTATGCAACCCAAAGGTAATATGATTATCGACATAGGAGGCGGTACAACAGAGATTGCCGTTATAGCTTTGGGAGGTATCGTTTGCGACAAATCGGTTAAAGTCGCCGGTGACGTCTTTACCAGCGATATTGCCTATTATATGCGCACCCAACACAATTTATACGTGGGTGAACGCACTTCTGAAAAAATAAAACTGCAAGTGGGTGCTGCAACCGAAGATCTTGAAACACCCCCTGAAGACATGTTAGTACAGGGACGTGATTTACTGTCGGGCAAACCAAAACAAGTACAAGTCTCTTATAGAGAAATAGCCAAAGCTTTAGATAAATCTATTTTACGTATTGAAGATGCCGTGATGGAAACCCTTTCGAGAACACCACCCGAATTAGCTGCCGACATTTACAATACCGGCATTTACTTAGCCGGTGGTGGCTCTATGTTACGCGGTTTAGACAAACGCCTTTCTAAAAAAACAGATTTACCTGTTTATGTGGCCGAAGACCCTTTAAGAGCCGTAGTAAGAGGTACAGGTATTGCTCTTAAAAATATTGATAAATATAAAATTGTTTTGATGAAATAGGCTAAATTTTTATGCAACATTTTTTTTATATCCTAGTAAAGTATAAATACTTTTTGCTTTTTGTGTTGCTTGAATTTTTGGCGTTATTTTTTACAATTCAAAGTCACTCATACCACAAAAGCAGTTTTGTAAATTCTTCAAATAGAATTACAGGAAGTATCCTGAGTAAAATAAACAGTTACGAAAACTATTTAAATTTAGCCTCAGAAAATAAATTACTTTTAGAAGAAAACATTCGCCTTAAAAACACCTTAATACAATCTGACACTTCAAAAAAAACATTCAAATTTTTACACATTAATAAAAATTTTAAGTTTATAGGTGCCAAAGTCATCAGAAACGAATACGCAAAAGCCAACAATTACCTCACCATAAACAAAGGTAAAAATGACAGTGTTTTTACCGATATGGGTGTGCTGAATGAAAAGGGGATTATTGGAATTGTCAATAACAGTTCTGCTAATTATGCCACTATTATTTCTATTTTAAATCAGAAATTAAAAATAAACGTCAAACTTAAAAACGCCGATTATTACGGCTCTCTTGGATGGGATGGCCACAATTACAACATTGTACAGATGCTCGATTTACCACGTCAAGCAGTACTTAAAAAAGGTGACACTATTGTAACAGGTGGTCAGTCAACTATTTTTCCGCAAGGTTTACTCGTTGGCCGTATTTTAAATTTTGAAACAGATAACAGTCGTTATACCAAAATAAACATTAAACTGTTTAATGATATGAGTGCCATTGGGCATGTGTATCTCATTTTAAATGCCGATAAAAAGGAAATTAAAATTTTAGAAAGCAACAATGAAGAATAGTTTTATAAAATACAGTTTTTTATTCTTTCTACTTATTTTTATTCAGGTAGCCCTTTTTAATAATATAAGTTTGTTTGGTTATGCGCAACCTATGATTTATATTTTATTTGTGTTTTTATACCCCATTACAAACCAGCGTGGTTTATTTCTTTTATTAGCTTTTTTATTAGGTTTGTTTATTGATTTTTTCTCAAACTCGGGTGGTATAAATGCCGCCGCTACTTTGTTTATAGCCTATATCAGATTTCCTGTTTTAAAAATCGTCTCTAATAGAACCGAATTTGACCCTGTCTTATTCCAATTCAATAGTTTACCTTTTAGTAAACAAATTAGTTATTTGTTGAGCTTGACAATCATTCATCATTTTATAATTTTTATGCTCTCATATTTTAAACTGAGTGCCTTTAAATATATTGTGATAGATACATTTGCCTCAAGCTTATTTACACTTGTACTTATTCTTTTTTACAGTCAGTTTTTTCTAAAAAAATCACGATGAAAAAGAACAGATATCTGTTGCGTAATTTGACGCTTTTAGTGGGAATAGTATTTATCGCCCGTTTGTTTTATTTACAGATTTTAGACGATTCATACGAAAAACTCTCAAATAACAATGCCATAAAAATAAGGTATGAGTATCCCGAACGCGGTTATATTTACGACAGAAATAACACCTTATTAGTGGCCAACCAGTCGTCATACGATATAATGGTTATTCCGAGAGAAGTCAGAAAATTAGATACTCTTGAGTTTTGCAGAATATTAAACATTAGCAAAGAAAGTTTTAACAAACGTTTAAAAAAAGCCTCTCACTATTCAACACGTATTCCCTCTGTATTTTTAAAACAATTGTCTAAAGAAGATTTTGGTGCCCTGCAAGAAGTTATGTATAAATTCAAGGGCTTTTATATGCAGAAGCGTATTTTGAGGAATTATCCTATAAACAGTGCTGCCAATGTCTTGGGTTATATTAGCGAAATTAACGAAGAGCAACTTAAAAAAGATGATTATTACCAATCGGGCGAACTAATAGGTGCCAGTGGTGTAGAAAAACAGTACGAAACCATTTTGAGGGGAATAAAAGGCATAAAACACATTCAGAGAAATCGTTTTAACAAAGATATTGGCCCTTATAAAAATGGCTTATTAGATACCAAGGCCATAGCCGGACAAGATATTACGCTAACTCTAGATTCAAAGCTACAGCGTTATGGTGAAGCCTTCATGAAAAACAAACGCGGTGGTATTGTTGCCATTGAACCTTCTACAGGTGAAATTTTGGCACTTGTTACGGCGCCAAGCTATGACCCCAATCTTTTGGTAGGACGTCAAAGATCTAAAAATTTCACCAAATTATATCTTGATTCCATAAATAAACCCTTGTACGACAGAGGGCTATTGGCACAATATCCGCCCGGGTCACCTTTTAAACTGGCCAATGCGCTTATCGGATTACAAGAAAAAGTCATAACACCTAATACTACTTTTTTATGTTTTCATGGCTATAGATATGGTAAAAGAGAAAATGAATTTATGAGATGTCACAGTAATCTTTACAATGTACCCATTAATTTAGATGTAGGTATTTATCGTTCTTGTAATAGTTATTTTGCCAATGTATATCGCAGGATTATTGAAAAATACCCAACGCCCGGTCAAGGTATGGATAGGTGGAAAAAACATTTAGAAAGTTTGGGCTTTGGCAATTACTTGGGATATGATTTACCGGCAGGTGCCAAAGGTTTGATTCCCGACTCAAACTATTACAACCGCTACTATCCTTTAAAAAACTGGCGTGCCGTAACCACCATATCAAATGCTATAGGCCAAGGTGAAATACTTACCACGCCCATTCAGCTAGCTAACTTTACGGCACTTATAGCCAATAGAGGTTATTATTACATTCCACATATTGTTAAAAATATAAAAGACTCTGTTTTAGATTCTAAGTTTACAACACCCAAATATTCTGATATTGACAAGACCTACTTTAAACCGGTTATTCAAGGCATGTACGATGTGTTTGAAAAACAAGGAACCGCGCGGTTTTACAAAATAAAAAATGTTTCAATTTGTGGAAAAACAGGAACCGCCGAAAATTTTAAACGTATCAACGGAAAAAAAATACAATTTGAAGATCACTCTATTTTTATAGCTTTTGCCCCTAAAGACAAACCTAAGATTGCCATTGCCGTATTTGTAGAAAATGGTGGTTTTGGTTCGGTTATCGCAGCACCTATTGCCAGCCTTATGATAGAAAAATACTTAAAAGGGAAAACCGAAAGACCCATTTTAGAAGAAGTTATAATGAAAAGAGATTTACAACCTCTTTACAAACGCCAACAGAAAATAATAGAACAACAACTTGCGAAAAAGAAATAACAACATATTTAAGGGGTTAGATTGGCCTCTGATTTTAATATACCTCACCCTCGTCTTTTTGGGATGGATAAGTATCTATTCGGCGTCTATGAGCGACACACACCATCAAATTTTCGACTTTAATGTCAAATATGGTAAACAATTGTTATGGATTTTACTCAGTTTTATTTTAATAGTTTTCATTCTTTTTATCGATGCAAAATTTTATGAGCGCTTTGCCGGTTTAATTTATGTCTTTTTTATTTTAAGCCTTTTAGGCCTGTTTGTATTTGGGAAAACCATTTCAGGAGCCACATCTTGGTATGTCTTTAGCGGTATTAGTTTGCAACCCTCAGAATTTGTAAAAGTCGCTACAGCTTTGGCGCTTGCCAAACTAATAAGCGATAAACAATACAATTTAAAATTAATCAAGAATCAAATTAAAGCTTTCTTTATCATTTTATTACCCGTAGTTTTAATCATTCCCCAACCCGACCCGGGATCGGCATTGGTTTTTTTGGCCTTTACACTTGTATTGTATCAAGAAGGGCTTCCAAAATTTTATTTTATTTTGGGTTTTAGTGCCATTGTTCTTTTTATCTTAGCATTGCTATTCAATAAATTACTTATAAGTGCCGTATTAGTAGTTATAGCGCTATCGTTCTACTTTTTAATAAAGACAAAGAAATCTAAATTTTTACAAATATCTTTCTTACTAATTATTGCCATAGGATATATTTACACGGTAGATTTTGTTTTTAACAAGGTATTTGAACAGCGTCATCGCGACAGAATAAACCTCTTAATAGGCAAAACAACCGATGCTAAAGGTATTGGCTACAATACACGCCAATCTGAAATTGCCATAGGGTCGGGGAACCTTTTCGGAAAAGGCTTCTTACAGGGGACACAAACAAAAGGTAACTTTGTACCCGAGCAACACACCGATTATATTTTTAGTACTCTTGGCGAGGAATTTGGTTTTATTGGAAGTAGCTTGGTTGTTTTGTTGTTTGTTCTTTTTATTATGCGGATTCTCAAAAAATCGCATGTGCAAAAATCCAAATTTAGCAGGGTTTACGGCTATGGCATCGCCTCAATATTTTTCATTCATTTTACGGTAAACATAGGTATGGTGTTGGGCTTAGTTCCAACAATAGGTATTCCGTTGCCTTTTTTTAGTTATGGTGGGTCTGCTTTGTGGGGATTCACTATTTTACTCTTTATTTTTATCCGTTTAGATGCTAATAAATTCTACGAGTGGTAATAGTATAAACAAAAAAAGCAGCCTCATAAGGCTACTTTTACATTTAATAACAACTAAGATAAATGCTTATAAAGCAGCTACCTGCTTTGTTAATTTAGCTTTTAAATTAGAAGCTTTGTTTTTGTGAATAACGTTCTTCTTGGCCAACTTATCTAACATAGCTACTACTTTTGGTAACATAGCCAATGCCTCTTCCTTAACATCTAATGCACGCAATTTTCTCACTGCATTTCTGGTCGTTTTGTGTTGAAACTTGTTTCTTAAACGTTTTGTTTCGTTACTTCTAATTCTTTTTAATGCTGACTTATGATTTGCCATCTTGTTTATTTTTATTTTGTAGTCCGTAGGGGAATCGAACCCCTGTTACCAGGATGAAAACCTGGCGTCCTAACCCCTAGACGAACGGACCAATTAATCTTTTGTCGCAAATGCGAGTGCAAAAATAATATAATTTTTTATCTCTGCAAGGGCTTTTTAATAATTTTAATAGGCTTTTGCAAATAGCACTCTCTTAGACGATTGTTTTCCGGAAAAAACGCATATTCCTTCTTCTAAAACAGGTGAATTTGGAATACACCTAATTGTTGCTTTTGTCAGGTTTTTAATTTGCTCTTCTGTTTCTGATGTGCCATCCCAATGCGCAGAGACAAAGCCGCCTTTAGTTTCTATAACTTCTTTGAACTCCTCAAAGGTGTTAACCTCTGTAATATGTTCGTCTCTATATTTAAGAGCCCTATTATATAGCTCTATTTGAATAATATCTAAAGTTTCTTTAATAGTCTGTGTTAAGTTTTTTTGATCTACTATTTGTTTAGTCAAGGTATCACGTCTTGCCAGTTCTACCTTATCGTTTTCTAAATCTCTCGGGCCTATAGCAATACGCAAAGGCACGCCTTTTAATTCGTATTCTGCAAATTTCCATCCCGGTTTAAAGCTTGTTCTATCGTCGTATTTAACACTCACACCTGCTTCTCTTAAATCTTTCATCAAAGCATTTGCTTTATCTGATATGGCTTTATATTGCTCTTGGTTTTTGTAAATAGGCACAATGACCACTTGTATAGGTGCTAAATTTGGCGGTAAAACCAAACCGTTATCATCTGAATGTGTCATAATTAAAGCGCCCATTAAACGTGTTGAAACCCCCCAAGAGGTTGCCCAAACATATTCTTGCTTACCTTCTTTTGTCGCATATTTTACATCGAATGCCTTGGCAAAATTCTGACCTAAAAAATGAGAAGTCCCTGCCTGTAACGCTTTACCATCTTGCATTAAGGCTTCTATACTATATGTTTCTAAAGCACCCGCAAAGCGTTCACTTTCTGTTTTTGTGCCCTTTATTACCGGAATGGCCATAAAATTTTCTGCAAAATCGGCATAAATACCTTGCATACGCTCGGCCTCTTCTACGGCTTCTTGTTTTGTGGCATGAGCTGTATGCCCTTCTTGCCATAAAAATTCGGTTGTTCTCAAAAACAAGCGCGTGCGCATTTCCCAACGCACTACATTGGCCCACTGATTTATTAATAGCGGTAAATCTCTATAAGATTGTATCCATCTTCTGTAGGTATCCCAAATAATGGTTTCGGAAGTGGGTCTCACGATAAGTTCTTCTTCTAACTTTGCTGTTTCATCTACAACTATATTGCCATTCTCGTCATTTTTTAATCGATAATGTGTCACAATAGCACACTCTTTTGCAAAGCCATCTACGTGACTGGCTTCTTTACTAAAATAAGATTTGGGTATAAAAAGCGGAAAATACGCATTTTGATGTCCTGTTTCTTTAAACATTTTATCGAGTTGGGCTTGCATTTTCTCCCAAATGGCAAATCCGTAAGGTTTTATAACCATGCACCCTCGCACACCGGAATTCTCGGCTAAGTCTGCTTTTACAACTAATTCGTTATACCATTTTGAATAATCTTCACTGCGTTTCGTTAACTTCTTACTCATTAATTAATTTTTTTGGCACAAATATTGTTATTTAATGTTATATCTTTAAAACTCTGTGCAAAACTACTTAAATTTGTAGTGTACCACAATAAAAATATAAAGTTATGAAAGTCTCTACTAACATTACAGCCAAAATCACCCGAATTACTGCATTAAGTATTGCTTTAGTTAGCCTTGCTTCTTGTGGTTCATCCCAATATTCTAGTAGAGACAATGACGGAATATATTCATCGTCTAAACCCAAAAGAGACGTTGTTTATGTAGAAAAAACATCCCAAAATAAAAGTAATTACTTTTTAGAACAAGCCAGACAGTTTGAAGCTTTGAATGACGAAGATGTTTTTACAGAAATAGATAGCTTATCAAACGATAGAGACAGCATCTACAATCAAGATGACCTTCCCAATTACAAACCCGGTGCCCCTTGGGAGTATACAAAAGACGTAACTGTTAACGTATATACACAACCTTCTTTTTTAGGTTACTACGGGCCTTACGGCTATTATGACTATTTAGGCTATGGTGGTTTATTCGGCTATGGTGGATACGGTTACGGTTTTGGTGGATACGGTTTTGGTCTTGGTGGATACGGTTACGGTCTTGGCGGATACGGTTACGGTTTTGGTCTTGGCGGATACGGTTATGGTCTTGGTCTTGGCTACTTTGGCTACATTAACCCTTTTTATTATGGTTATTATCCCGGAAATTACTTTGACTTAGGTTATGGTTATTACGGTACACATTATAGAAATTATGCCAAACGAGTGGCTTACAATACACGTACAAGAAATGGCTCAAGCTATGTAAGAAACGGCTCAAGTTTTACTTCTAGATACAGAAGAGATAGCTATAATATGAATAAACGCAGAAATAGTACTACTAACAGAAGTTACTCGAATAGAAAAAACACTTCTAATAAAACAAACCGACGCAGCTACAATAATAACCGGTATAGAAGGGGTACTAATTCTCGAAACAGCAATTACCGCAGAGGTAGTAATGGTGTCAGAAGTTACTCACGCAACCCTGTGAGGACGCATTACAGGCGAAACAATACGAGTTTGAATTATAAAAGATCCGACGGAAACTTAGTGGCCTCAAGTCACCTAAGATCTGAAATTCAAAAGACTTCTTACAGAAGACGACTTCCTAACGGTTTTAATAGCAATAAGGCTTACGAGAGATTGAGAAAAGCTTCAAAAAGAACCCCCACAAATATTTCTAATTCAAAAAATAAGAAGTATTATGCCAAGCGGTCTAAGAATACCCGAAATTATACTTCAAAGAGAAGTGCCAATTACAGCAGAGGAAAATCAAACAGTAACGCATCTAAACGTTCTAAACCTGCTTCCGGCAACAAAAGTAAAAGCTATTCTTCGAGAAGTAAATCAAATTCAAACCGTTCGGGCTACAGAAGTTCTTCACCACGCGCATCATTTAGCAGAGCTTCCTTTGGAAGGTCCTCATCCGGAAGGAGTTCTGGCAGACGTTCTGGTGGTAGTAGAGGACATTAATAATAATTTATAAAACATCTTTTAAAGTTTAAAAACACCCTTTTAAGCACAATTAAACAGTATTTAAAAATGAAAAAATCCTTAGTCTTTATATCCCTATTTTTAACATTATCAACTCAAGCACAGATAATTAGTTCTACAGATGCCGCTGTTCTTTTTTCAGCCGATGAACGTTACGGCACAGCGCGTTTCGAAGCGTTAAGCGGTGCCTTTGGTGCCCTTGGCGGTGATATGTCGGCTGTAGAAACAAATCCGGCCGGATTGGCCGTTTTTTTAGAAGACCAATCCAGCGTCAGTTTGGGCTACAGAAAAACCAGAATTAACACTTCTTTTTATGGTAATAATATAATTAATAACGACCAGTTTATAAACTTTAGTCAGGCGGGTGGTGTGTTGGTTTTTAACCTTAGAGATGATGAGAATTGGAATAAAATTTCACTGGGATTTAACTATTCTATTATTTCAGATTACGAAAACAGCTTTATAATGGAAGGTAACAGCGGTATTCCCGATTTCCTCGACGATCCTTTTTTAAACAGCGATGCAAGCGCCACCAACGATGTTTTTTACCCCAATGTAGATGGGCAATCATTTATTAATTCAACCAACGGTTTAAACGATAAGTTTACTTTTAGCATAGGCGCCCAATATAACGAGAAACTATATTATGGTATTTCTATATCAACCTATAACTTAGATTATGGTCAAATAGCCGATTTAGCCGAATCTAATAATGACGGTTCGGGCAACACACTAGATGCCTCACTCATTCAAACACTTCAAACAACAGGAACCGGATTTTCTTTGGGATTTGGAATTATTGCTAAGCCCACAAGTTTTATTCGGATGGGTTTGTCTTACCGCTCACCTATTTGGTACAATTTAACAGATTTTTACTCAGACGATTTACAAATAGATGTCAGTAACAACACAGACGTTTTTACAGATGTAAGCAATGGTGTATTTGATTATAAAGTGAGTACCCCCGCCCTTTTAAACGGTAGTTTGGCTTTTGTCTTTGGCAAAAGAGGTCTTTTGAGTTTTGACTATACCTTTAAAGACTACCAAAATACCAAACTGAGACCCACGGCTATTTATGCAACAGAAAATCAAGAGCTAAGCACTACATTAAGAGGAACATCTCAGTTCAGAGTTGGCGCCGAATGGCGTTTAGAGTTGGTAAGTTTACGCGGCGGTTATTTTATGGAACAAAGTCCTTATAAAAACAGCTTGGCCGGCGATGACATAACCGGCTATTCTTTGGGTTTGGGTTTTGATTTGGGCAACAACTCTAAAATTGACTTTGCTTATTCAAATTCAAGCTATAACCAACCCTATAAATTTTTACAGGCTAGCAATGCGGGTAATTTAAATATAGAAAACCAACGTGTTACAGCGACTGTGGTTATTGGGTTTTAAGCAAATTACCCTAACCCAAAATTAATACTACTTAGCATTGATACGATGAACTTAAAATCATCGTATCAATAAAAAAGCAAAAACTTCTTAACGGATTAGAGCGTTAAATAATTCTTCTTTCTTCATATCTGTATAAAATTTAAAATTAATAAAAAATAGCTTGGGTCATGACCCAAGCTATTTTTTAAACTTACACAGTTTATGAGATACTGCTTAATTTCTACACAGATAATTCATACTCAAAACCGACAATTTTAACTCTCAAGTTCCGTCTTACAACGCCAACGCCTTTTTAGCATCATTATCCATCAATATTTCAACAGGATTTTCAAGTGCTTCTTTAACGGCTACCAAAAAGCCAACAGATTCTTTACCGTCAATAACACGATGGTCATAAGACAAAGCGACAAACATGATAGGGCGAATTACTATTTCGCCATTAACAACTACGGGGCGTTCTACTATATTGTGCATGCCTAAAATAGCACTTTGTGGCGGATTGATAATGGGTGTTGATAACATAGAGCCAAAAACCCCACCATTGGTAATGGTAAAAGTCCCACCCGTCATTTCGTCAACGGTAATTTGTCCGTCTCTGGCTCGGATGGCTAATCGCTTAACCTCGCTCTCTACACCTTTAAAGGTTAGGGTTGAGGCATCTCTAATAACAGGTACCATCAGACCTTTTGGTCCCGACACGGCTATAGAAATATCAATAAAATTATAACTCACTTTATAGTCGCCGTCTATCATAGAATTTACATCCGGGTACATTTCTAAAGCGCGGGTAACGGCTTTGGTAAAGAAACTCATAAAGCCTAGACTGACACCGTGTTTGGCTTTGAAATCTTCTTTGTACTGTTTGCGTAAATCGAAAATAGGTTTCATATCTACCTCGTTAAAGGTAGTGAGCATCGCCGTTTCATTTTTTATAGCCACCAAGCGTTGGGCGAGTTTACGGCGTAACATCGACATTTTTTTGCGTTCAGAACCGCGATTGTCATTTGCAGAAGTTCCCATACTCGGTACCGCTTTTACAGCATCGTCTTTCGTTATACGTCCTGCTACGCCTGTTCCTTTTACAGTTGTCGCCTCTATACCTTTTTCGGCTAAAATTTTCTTTGCAGCCGGCGATGGTGTCCCTGTGGCATACGATTTTTCTTCTGTACGCGATACGTCATTTGAAGCTGTTTGTACTTCATTTTTTACCGCACTTACTTGTGTTTCTGCTCCTTTGGGTTTTGCAGCATCGGTATCAATCAGACATATTACAGCACCAACGGCTACCGCATCACCTTCTTCGGCTTTAAGTGTTATGACCCCACTTTCTTCTGCGGGCAGTTCGAGAGTGGCCTTATCAGAGTCCACTTCGGCAATAGCCTGATCTTTTTCTACATAATCGCCATCGGCTACAAGCCATTGTGCAATTTCTACTTCTGTGATAGATTCGCCCGGAGAGGGTACTTTCATTTCTAAAATCATCGTATTATTTTATTTTATTTCACTAAATACTTTATCTATAACCTCTTGATGACGCTTTTTAAAACGCATACTTGAACCTGAGGCCGGTGCTGCATTTAATTTTTGTGAGGCCACTTCTAATTTTACCTCTGTAAAATGCTGTAACATATAACTCCATGCCCCCATATTTAGAGGCTCTTCTTGCGCCCACATATATCGGGTTGCTTGTTTATATTTATTTATAATCTTTTCAATCTTTGAGTGATGAAGAGGGAACAACTGTTCAACTCTTATAAATGCTATATCATCACGTTGTAAAGCTTCGCGTTGTGACACAAGTTCGTAATAAAACTTGCCCGAACAAAATACCAATTGGGTTATTTTATCGGGATTAACAGTGTCGTCAATAATTTCTTGAAAAGAGCCATTGGCAAAATCGTCAACCGTGGATACTGCTTTAGGATGGCGCAACAAACTCTTTGGCGTAAACGCAATAAGTGGTTTCCTAAAATGCCACTTCATTTGACGTCTTAGCACGTGGAAAAAATTTGCCGGTGTGGTACAATTTACCACAACCATATTTTCTACGGCACATAATTGTAAATAACGTTCTATACGCGCCGATGAATGCTCGGCACCCTGCCCTTCGTACCCGTGAGGTAACAATATAACTATACCATTTTGTTGTTTCCATTTATCTTCGGCCGCACTGATATACTGGTCAAAAATAATTTGAGCCCCATTGCTAAAATCGCCAAACTGTGCTTCCCAAATGGTTAAGGTATTGGGATTTGCCATCGCAAATCCATACTCGAAACCTAAAACGGCATATTCTGATAAAAGCGAATTATAAATACGTGACTTAGATTTAATATTGGGAATTTTATTTAACAGATTGATGCGTTTTTCTGAATTTTCGTCACGTAAAATGGCGTGCCTATGCGAGAACGTGCCGCGTTCTACATCTTGTCCGGACATTCTAAGGTTAAAACCTTCTTGCATTAAACTACCATAGGCCAAAAGCTCTCCCATACTCCAATCGAGCTTATCTGTTTCAAAAAACATACGAGAACGTTCCTTTAAAATACGTTCGGCTTTTCTCAAAAATTTAACGCCTTCGGGAACTTTAGAAATACTGTTTACAACGCTTGCTAACCGTTCTTTTGTGAGTTTTGTATTGGTTTCATCCAACATATCCTCAAGGCCGTTATATTTAAAATTTTTCCAGCTTTGCTCCATAAACTGGTGTACAACAGACATCCCGTCTCCTTTAGATTTTTCATACTCTACTTCGAGCATACTTTTAAAATCTGAAACCATTTTCTTGGCGAAAGCCTCATCAATTACACCTTCATTAATAAGTTTTTTTACATAAATATCTCTTGGATTGGGTTGCTTTGCAATGGCTTTGTATAATTTTGGTTGGGTAAAACGCGGTTCATCCCCTTCGTTATGCCCATATTTTCTGTACCCTAACAAATCTATAAACACATCGCGTTTAAAACGCATTCTAAAATCTAAAGCCAATCTAACAGCATGGGTAACCGCCTCAACATCATCGGCGTTGACGTGTAAAACCGGCGATAGGGTTACCTTACCTACATCGGTACAATAAGTGCTTGAACGCGCATCCAAATAATTAGTGGTAAATCCAACCTGATTGTTAATCACAATATGTATCGTTCCTCCTGTACCATAGGCATTTAATTGACTCATCTGAATCACCTCATACACGACACCTTGACCG
Source organism: uncultured Flavobacteriaceae bacterium (assembly GCA_964564475.1). Taxonomy (GTDB): domain Bacteria; phylum Bacteroidota; class Bacteroidia; order Flavobacteriales; family Flavobacteriaceae; genus CG1-02-35-72. The sequence goes on from CAZMBM010000013.1 coordinate 24,554, forward strand.
GCAATAGCGGCATCGCCATGTACCAAGATGGGTAATACTTTTTGGGCATTTCCGGCATAATCTGATTCTATTTTAGCTCTTGCAATACCCTGTGCTACAGGTCCAACTGTCTCTAAATGCGATGGATTAGGCACTAAATTAAGAACGACATCTTTGTTGTTTTTTAAGGTCTTTTTATACGTGGCACCCAAATGGTATTTTACATCGCCATCAAAATCTACTTCTTCAAAATCTTTCCCTTCGAACTCATTAAAAAGTTCACGAACAGGTTTTCTAAAAATGTTCGTCAGCGTGTTCAACCGTCCTCTATGCGCCATTCCCAATACAAATTCATCTACATCATAAACTTCAGCTGCAATTCTAACCATACCACCTAGAGCGGGTATTAAAGTTTCGCCGCCTTCTAAAGAAAAACGTTTTTGCCCTACAAACTTGGTTTGCAAAAATTGCTCGAATGTAACTGCCTGATTTAATTTAGAAAGAATATACTTTTTGGTTTCGGCATTGTATTTGGCATGATTATCGTTATGATTGAGTTTTTCTTGCCACCATTTAATTTCTTCGGGCTGACGGATATACATATATTCTATACCGATGGCATCGCAATAAATGGCTTCGAGATGTTCAACAATTTTTTTAAGCGAGGCTTTTTTTAAACCCAAAATTTTACCGGCGTCAAAAACGGTATTCAAATCGACATCAGACAAGCCAAAATTTTCAAGGCTTAAATCGGGCGTGTATTTACGACGTACACGTACCGGATTTGTCTTTGTAAAAAGATGTCCGCGGGTGCGATAAGCATTTATCAAATCGACTACTTGAAATTCTTTGTGAACTTTTTCGGGAATTTCTTGTACGTCATCTTGATTTAAATAGTGCGTATTTGCAAAATCAAACCCTTGAAAAAAGCTGCGCCAACTGGGTTCTACAGCGTCAGGATTTTGCAAATACTTGTCGTACAAATCGGCGTAAAAAGCCGTATGTGAAGCATTTAGAAATGAAAAATTTTCCATTTATGTATTGACCCTCTTTTAGTTATAGTAATATGTGCCAAAAATACGTTTTTTAGTTAGATGAATTCAAATAATTTAGCTTAAAAATCGTCGTATTTTTTAAAGAAAATTATTGATAGAAATATAAAAACAATTATATTTGCACGCGCTTAGGCGAAAATTCCTCCTTAGCTCAGTTGGTTAGAGCATCTGACTGTTAATCAGAGGGTCCTTGGTTCGAGCCCAAGAGGAGGAGCTTAAAGAAGTACTAATCTTTAATTTAGATTGGTACTTTTTTACTTTACAACTATCAATAAGGGCGAGAAGTTTATCC
>CAZMBM010000014.1:0-25549 GCA_964564475.1 uncultured Flavobacteriaceae bacterium
AAACACGGTCTTCGTCTAATTTGTCAAAAATATCGTCTAAAAGTAAAATAGGCCTGTCTTTGGTTTGCATTTTAATAAAATCGAATTGCGCCAATTTTAAAGCAATTAAATACGATTTTTGTTGTCCTTGAGAGCCGAACTTCTTTACAGAAAAATCTTGTATAGTGAATTGTAAATCGTCTTTATGTACCCCAACCGTTGTGTATTGAAAAAGTCTGTCTTTAGACAGACTGTCATTTAACAACTGCATAAAATCAGCATTTTCTAAATGCGATTTATACAGTAAATTTACTTCTTCTTTATGGTTGGAAATCAGCGCATAGCGTTCTTTAAAAATAGGGATAAAGGTTTCTAAAAAAGCTTTGCGTTTTTCATGTATTTTAATTCCCAAATCCACTAACTTATCGTTGTAAACTTCTAAATTAACAGCGTCAAAAGTATGATTGGCGGCAAAGTATTTTAACAAATGATTGCGTTGCGAAATAACTTTATTATACTGTATGAGGTTGTTTAAATAAAGGCTGTCGGCCTGAGATATAACACCGTCGATAAACTTTCTACGCACGTCGCTACCCGACACAATTAAATCAATATCGGCCGGCGAAATCATAACGACAGGTAACAATCCTATGTGATGTTGTAATTTATCGTAAATCTTAGCATTGCGCTTTACTATCTTCTTTTGTCCTTTTTTTAAGCTACACACTATGTTTTCATCATTTTCAAACTTAGAAAACAAGCCTTCTATAACAAAATAGTCTTCATCGTGCTTTATAATTTGCGATGAACTGGGATTAAAATAACTCTTGGTAAACGATAAATAATAAATGGCATCTAAAACATTTGTCTTACCAACCCCATTAGCGCCTACAAAACAATTGATTTTGGTGTCGAAATCGAATTGGGCCGACTCAAAATTTTTAAAATTTAAAAGATTGATTTTTTTTAAGTGCATTTACTGAAACCATTAGGACTAGCAAAATAACAAATTTAGACGTTAACTTATGCGCTTTTTATAATAAAAAATTATATTTTTGCGCTGGAAAAAATAATGACTATGGCCACTTATAAAAAAGTAAAATCTAAAAAATCAAATACCAATACAAATAAATCTCACAGTACTACAAAAGAGGTTTTCGAAACACTCGATGTAACCGCCTCTAGATCTGAACAGTGGATTGAGAGAAACCAAAAACCCATTTTTATTTTTTTGGCTACTGTTGCTGTTGTCATCTTAGGTTATATGGGGTATAACAAATACATACAAGAACCTAAAGAAACCGAAGCTTCTAACGAGTTGGCTTTCCCTAGAAAATATTTTGAAGCCGCTTTAGACGGTAAAACTTTAGACTCACAAGTTAAAGAACGCGATTCTTTGTTGGTACTAGGTTTAGAAGGAGCCGATGGAAAATACGGCTTTTTAGATATTGCCGAAACCTACAGCGGTACTAAAGCAGGTAATTTGGCCGAGTACTATGCCGGCATTTCATATTTAAAAATGCGCGACTACAAAAATGCCATTATACATTTGGGAAATTTTTCTTCAGATGACGAACTGTTGGCACCCACAGCTTACGGTGCTATAGGCGATGCTTTTTCAGAAATTAATCAGTTGGAAGACGCTTACGAATATTACGTAAAAGCCGCCAATGCAAAAGACAATGAGTTTACCACACCTATGTTCTTATTTAAAGCCGGATTAACAGCCTTAGATTTGGGTAAAAACGAAAAAGCCTTAAAATATTTTACCCGTATTGAAGAAGACTTCCGCGCCTCTGAATACGCTAAGGACATAGCTTATTATAAAAATAAAGCGTTGTTTGCTACCAAATAAGAATTGGTATGGCTACTGCTGGAAAAAATTTATCGGCTTATAAAAATCTCACTCTAAAAAATCCCGAGAAGCTTAAAATAGGACTTGTCGTTTCTGAGTGGAATCCTAAAATTACACAAGCGCTTTACAAAGGGGCTCTTGAAACACTTAAAGATAACGGTATTATAGAAGACCATATTCACACCCTAGTGGTGCCCGGTAGTTTTGAGCTTATTTATGGCACCAAACAAATTATAAAATCAAATAAATTAAATGCCGTTATTGCCATTGGTAGTGTTATTCAAGGTGAAACCAAACACTTTGACTTTGTGTGTAATGCTGTATCATTAGGCATTAAAGATTTAAATATTAAATACGATACGCCTATTGTTTTTTGTGTTTTAACCGATAATACTTTACAACAAGCCATAGACAGATCGGGCGGAAAACACGGCAATAAAGGTATTGAGTGCGCCGTTGCAGCACTTAAAATGGCAAATTTAAGAGAGATTTAACAGCATCTTTTCCACAAAATTTGACCACTCTTTACAAATTAAGTACTTTTGAGCTGTACTCATTTTTTACACTATGATTGGCAATTTTTTTAAACAACGTACACATTATGTTTTTAATTACAAGCCCCGCTTTTACGATGAGCGCAAAGAGCGCCTAGAGGCTGTTAAGAAAAAATATACTGCAACAGAATTAAAGACATCTGTAGTACATACACGCACCAATTTTAGGGAACAATGGAAAAAAAGTAAGAAAGCGTCACGTAATAATGCCAATGTTAAAACAGCACTTATCATTGTTATATTGCTGTTCTTTGTGTACAGATATTTTAAATATATAGGAATTTCATTTTTTTAATGGCAGATATCATTCAATTACTCCCGGACCATGTAGCCAATCAAATAGCCGCAGGAGAAGTGGTGCAACGCCCTGCCTCTGTCGTTAAAGAGTTGTTAGAGAACGCCATTGACGCCAATGCCTCATCTATAAAATTAATTGTAAAAGACGCCGGCAAAACACTTATCCAAGTTATTGATAATGGTACTGGTATGAGCCCTACCGATGCGAGACTCTCTTTTGAACGTCATGCCACGTCAAAAATTAGAGAAGCCAAAGACCTTTACAATTTACATACAAAAGGATTTAGGGGCGAAGCTTTGGCCTCAATAGCTGCTATTGCCCATGTTGAGCTCAAAACCAAACAAGAACATCAAGATTTAGGGACGCAAATAGTTATAGAAGGGAGTTCGGTAAAAAAACAAGAGCTTGTGTCAAATCCTACAGGTACCAGTATTGCCGTTAAAAATTTGTTTTACAATATTCCGGCACGACGTAATTTTTTAAAGTCGGATACCATAGAAACGCGTCATATTATTGACGAATTTCAACGGGTAGCTTTGGCGCATCACAATATAGCCTTTTCTTTGTATCACAACGACCACAATGTATATCAATTAGCTAAATCTAATTTAAGACAACGCATAGTGGGTGTTTTTGGCAAAAAAACCAACGAACGTTTGGTTCCTATTACAGAAGAAACCGAATTGGTAAAAATAAACGGCTTTATTGCCAAACCGCAATATGCCAAGAAAAAAAGAGGCGAACAATTCTTTTTTGCCAACAACCGGTTTATTAAAAGTAATTATCTGCACCACGCTGTTATCACGGCATTTGAAGGCTTGTTGGGGCCGGGCTACCACCCTACCTATTTTTTGTATCTCAATATTCCAACCGACCAATTAGACATCAATATCCACCCGACCAAAACCGAGGTAAAATTTGAAAATGAAAAAGCACTTTACGCTATCATTCGCTCTACTATAAAGCACAGTTTAGGTCAGTATCAAGTCTCGCCTGTACTCGATTTTGAAAGAAATGCCTCATTAGACGTTCCTTACGACTTTAAAGATAAGATTGTAAACACGCCTCCCATTAATGTAGATAGCAATTTTAATCCCTTTAAGGAAAATATATCTTCAAAAAAACAAGATTCTACAAACTGGGAAGATTTATATGCCGCTAATCTTGATAAAACAGAAACACCAAAAGAAAACCAAGGCCTTTTTGATACCGGTTTTAACTTAGAGACACACTTGTGTATGCAAATTCGCAACAGGTACATTTTAAGCGCCATAAAATCGGGATTGGTTTTAATAGACCAAAATTTGGCCCATCAACGCATTCTTTACGAAGCGTATCTCACAAAAATAACCTTAGAAGAATCGGCCAGCCAACAACTACTCTTCCCCATAAGTTTAAGCTTAAATACTCAAGATCAGTCTCTCATATTAAGTTTACAATCTGATTTTGAAAGTATCGGTTTTAAATTTAAGAAAAAAAATGATTCAGAAATCGTTGTTGTGGGGCGTCCTACTAATGTTAAAGACGATGACGTTCAAAATCTTTTAGAAAGTCTTTTAGACGATATTCAAAATCAGACAAAAAGCAGTAATTACAGTCAGGTTGACTGTATTGCGAAAAGTTTGGCAAGAAATTTGGCTATAAAAAAAGGTGTTTCTCTTGACATAAAAGAACAAGAAGAATTGCTCAATAATTTATTTGCCTGTAAAGAGCCCAGTGTATCGCCACAAGGTAAAGCGACCTTTATAACAGTCTCTTTAGAGGAGATTGAAAAAAAATTTAATTCATTTTAAATAATTGTATATGATTCAATTACCACCTGCTATAAAAAACCTCATCATTATAACTGTGTTGTTTTATGTAGCGACATTTTACGTTTTTAATACCGATTTAATGTTTAGTTGGTTTGCTTTGTTTTACCCAACAAGTCCTTATTTTCATTGGTGGCAAGTAGTCACGCATATGTTTATGCACGGTGGTTTTATGCACATACTTTTTAATATGTATGCCTTATATGCCTTTGGATCTCCATTAGAACAAATGTGGGGCTCTAAAAAATTCTTATTCTTTTATTTCTCGGCCGGATTAGGTGCTGCAGCCATTCATACTTTATCAAATTACTTTTTTCAAGTCTATAATATTCCTGCCGTAGGGGCTTCAGGAGCTGTTTACGGCGTGCTGGTAGCTTTTGGTATGACATTCCCAAATGCCAAATTGGCATTGATATTTTTTCCTGTGCCTATTGCGGCCAAATATTTTATCCCGATTTTAATTTTGAGTGATATTTATTTCGGATTTAGTGGCGGTGGCAGTATTGCCCATTTTGCCCATATTGGTGGCGCCCTTTTTGGTTTTATAATGATGTTGTATTGGCGAAAAAACCAATTCAACCGTTGGAATTGATAATTTTTATATTATGAGTAGTTTTGTTGACAATATAAAATACCGCTATAATAAAGGCAATATTGTAGAAAAATTAATCTACATAAATGTAGCTGTATTTTTATTGAGCTATTTGTTTAACACACTGGCCTTTTTAATGACTGATTCATCCAGTTTTGTATTCGATTGGTTTTCTCTACCGGCCAACTTTGACGATTTCCTTTTAAAACCTTGGACGCTTTTTACCTACGCCTTTCTACATGCAGGACTGTGGCATATTTTGTCTAATCTACTAGTATTGTTTTATATAGGTAATTTATTTTTAGAATATTTTACACCCAAACACTTTTTAAACTACTATGTGTTGGGCGCCCTTTTCGGAGGTCTTGTGTTTTTAGCCAGTTATAATTTTTTCCCGGCATTAAAACAAAGTAATTCACTTTTAGTGGGAGCTTCTGCGGCCGTTACAGCCATTTTTATTGGCATAACAACTTATATGCCCAACTACGAAATAAAAATCCGCTTTATTGGTTTTGTGAAATTATGGTATTTAGCGGCTATTTGGATTGGTTTAGATATCATTCAAATTCCGGCCGGTAATGCCGGAGGACATCTCGCCCATTTGGGCGGGGCACTTATTGGTTTTATACTAACATCTCGAACCAAAAAGGACAGTCCTATTTTTGATTACTTTTTAAATTTATTCAAATCTAAAAAACAAAACCCTTTAAAAACCGTTTATAAATCGGCTAAGCGTAGTAAAACAACGGGCACAAAGGCACATCAAAAAAAAGTTGACGAAATACTCGATAAGATTAGCAAGTCGGGTTACGAAACACTTAGCAAAGAAGAAAAAGATTTTTTATTTAAATCGGGTAGCTCTTGAAAAAACTGACTTTCGGCAACAAAATAATCTATTTTTTAAACGGTATCTTTGCTGTTTTACTGCTACTGTCTTACCTAATTCCTTATATCAAACCTTCTTTTTTCCCTTTTATTTCTGCACTGAGTTTACTCGTGCCTGTTTTACTGATAATCAATATTGTATTTTTTATTTACTGGTTACTTAGCCTCAAAAAACAATTGATGCTTTCGTTATTTTGTTTGCTTTTGGGATTTAGCTATGCTACCTCATTTTATAAGTTTAAGTCTAAAACCGTTATAAGTCCTACAAAAACAAGTATTATGTCGTACAACGTCAGGCTTTTTAACGTTTACAATTGGATTAAAGACAAGGAGACAAAAAATCGTTTGTTAGATTTTATACTAGAACAAAATCCCGATATTCTTTGCTTACAGGAATACCATCCACAAAAGCAACTGGAAAAAGCTTATCCTTACCACTTCGATGATTTTACAGATGCTAAAAACAAATCGGGTTTGGTTATTTTTTCAAAATATCCCATAATAAGAAAGGGTTCCTTAAATTTTAAGGACACATCTAATAACAGTATTTACATTGATATTGTTAAAAAGCGTGATACATTACGTATTTACAACATCCATTTAGAATCGCTACACATAAATCCCGAAAAGGAAAATTTGAGTAAAGACAACTCTCAAAGACTTCTCAAACGTATAGGAAAGACTTTTTCTAAACAACAAGCTCAGGTTTTAGCCATTAAAAATCACGTTGAAAAGACTGATTATAAAACAGTTTTGAGTGGCGATTTTAACAATACGGTGTTTTCTTGGGCATATCACACTTTAAAAGCCGATTTAACCGATAGTTTTTCTGAAGCCGGTACAGGTTTTGGCACAACCTACATTTTTAAACACTTGCCCCTGCGTATTGATTTTATATTGATTGACAGCGATATAAATGTTTTGAGTTTCAAAAATTACAAGGTCAAATACTCAGACCACTATCCCATAGAAAGCACGATAGAATTTTAAAACACGCCATTCTTTTTTAAACAAAATTAAATATTTTAGTTACTTTTCTAATCTAAAGGAGCTAGGCAGGCTTGTTTGAGGATGTATCGAAAACAAGTAATTTCAAAAACTATTTCTCTATACAGTTTTTAAGAAAAATCCCTCCAATTGACGTTTTTTAAATTAATTTTTCTTGACGCGTTTTAACTGCAACAAATTGATTGGGTTAAGGTCTAAACCTGTTACATTTTTCCGGACAAAACGTACAACCTCATCGTAATAAAGGGGTACAATTGGGGCTTCTGCTATAATCAAACTATCCATTTTTTGATACAGTTTATAGCGTTCTTTTAAGGGCATCATTCTAAAACTCTGTCTGTACAATGTGTCGTAAACAGGGTTATTAAAATGGGTGTAATTTGGCCCCTGCGGTGCAAAATATTTACTGTAAAAAAGTGATAAATAATTCTCAGAATCAGGATAATCGGCAATCCAACTGGCTCTAAAAACAGGTAATTTTCCATTGGCCTTAGCTTGTCTTAAAGTGGCCGGCGGGTTGACATCTACTGACACATCGATGCCTATTTTTTGCAATTCGCGTTGGATGTATTCGCACAAATCAACATAATTGGCATCTGTATTGATGCTCATTTTTGGCTGCAAGTCGCCTGTTTGAGCCATGTACTTTTTTAAATAGGCTTTGGCTTTAGCAGGATTATAACTATAACCCTTTAAAGCTTTAAAAGCCGGTAAACCTTTTGGAATAATACCGCTTACGGCAGGTGTACCAATTCCGTTGCGTAAAAAACGTATCATTTTTTTTCGATCGAAGCCATAATTAACAGCTTTACGAAAATTGATGTTCTGTACGGCATTATCTTTTTTAGGATCTAATAAAAATCCCAAATATTCGGTATTTAAATAAGGCCCCGAAATCATATACAGTTTATCGGCATAACGCTTATTTAAATGGCCGTTAAAATCTATTATATCGTCTTTATACGATGGATCTAAGCCCGTTATATAATCTAAATTACCTTGAATGAGTTGTAAAAACTCACTTTGTTTATCGGGTAAAAAAGTAATGGCCACAGCATCTAAATAAGGCAATCTTTTCCCTTTATTATCCACTTCATGATAGTAGGGGTTTTTTAAATATACCAATTTGGTGTTTTCTACCCACAATTTAAATTTAAAAGGGCCGGTACCAATAGGATGTTCTCTAAAAGCATCGCCAAAATAATCAATGGCTTCTTTAGGAACTACCGAACAATATTTCATAGCCAATAATCCTAAAAATGGTGGAAAAGCCTGTTTTAAATTAATTTGAAAAACCGAATCATTCAGTGCGTTGTAAGTGGCTACGTTTTGTAAAATCCAACCGCCGGGCGAAGCGACTTTAGGGTCTTTCAAGCGGTTAAAACTGTAAACAAAATCTTGGGCAACCACATGACGTGTACTGTCCTTGCCAAACAAAATATGCCGGTGAAAATATACGTCATTGCGCAAAGTAAAAGTATAGGTTTTGCCTTGATTGCTCAGTGTCCAATGTTTGGCCACATCGGGTTGTATATGCAAACTGTCGTCTAATTGCACCAAGCTGTTAAACAGTTGATTAACTACCCAGGTATTGGCCAATGTCTTGGCAAAAGCAGGGTCTAAAGACGAAATATTGCTGTGTTCGTTATACCTAAAAACCTTTAAATTTTCAGGACTTTTATAAGCCGTTTGGCATCCCGTAAGGGACACTACAAATGTGCACAAAACAGCAAATACAAAAATATTACTTTTCAAACCCGTAATCTTTTTCAACTTTACAAATGCGTACTTTAAAGGCTTTGTACCACAATTGACGCCCTTTTTCTCTAGCCAAACTGTGTTCGGTATGCTGTTTCCACAGTTTTATAGCCTCTAAACTTTCCCAATACGAAACTGTAATACCCAGGGTATCTCTGGCCGACTCAACACCCAAAAACCCGGTTTGTTTGGCGGCCAGCGCCATCATTTTATCAGAAGTCACACCGTAATTATTATCACTCTCAGTTCTAAGCGAAGTAAAAACAACGGCATAATAAGGGGCTTGAGGTGTATTTGCTATCATAATTATTGTTGTAAATTTGCAGTCCATAAATATAGACTAATGTCTGCACAAAAAAAAGTAGCTTTTTACACTTTGGGTTGTAAACTCAATTTTTCTGAAACCTCAACCATTGCGCGCCAGTTCGGTTCCGAAGGCTTCGAACGCGTGTTATTTGAGGCTAAAGCCGATATTTATGTGATAAACACCTGCTCTGTTACCGAAAATGCCGACAAGCGCTTTAAGAATATCGTCAAACAATGTTTAAAACAAAACGATAAAGCTTTTGTCATCGCCATAGGCTGTTACGCCCAACTAAAACCCGAAACCTTAGCACAGGTAGAAGGTGTAGATTTGGTTTTGGGCGCCAGCGAAAAGTTTAAAGTGACAGATTATTTAAACGATTTGACTAAGAATGACATGGGAACGGTTCATGCCTGCGAAATTGAAGAAGCCAACACTTACCAAAGTGCCTACTCCTTTGGTGACAGAACCCGTGCTTTTCTAAAAGTACAAGATGGTTGCGACTACAAATGCACCTATTGTACCATTCCGCTGGCACGCGGTATTTCGAGGAGCGATACTTTAGAAAATGTCATTAACAATGCCCAAACTATCGCTTCTAAAGGTATTAAAGAAATTGTATTGACCGGTGTAAATATTGGCGATTACGGCAAAGGTGAGTTTGGCAACAAAAAACACGCCCATACTTTTTTAGATTTGATTCAGGCACTTGACAAAATAACAGGGGTTAACCGTATTCGTATTTCGTCTATAGAACCCAATCTTTTAACTAACGAAACAATTGATTTTGTGGCCGAGGCAAATAGTTTTGTGCCGCATTTTCACATTCCCTTGCAAAGTGGCAGTAACAAATTACTCAAATTGATGAAACGGCGTTACCAACGCGAGGTTTATGTCAATCGGGTGACTCAAATTAAAAATTTAATGCCTCATGCGTGCATAGGTGTTGACGTCATCGTAGGTTTTCCGGGTGAAACCGATGACTTGTTTCTCGAGACTTATAATTTTCTCAACAGCCTGGATATTTCTTATTTACACGTCTTTACATACTCTGAGCGGCCTAATACAGAAGCGATTGCTATGAAAGGTGTTGTCCCTTTAAAAGTCCGCCATAAACGCAGTAAAATGCTACGTGGCTTATCGGTTAAAAAACGACGTGCCTTTTACGAAAGTCAGATAGGAAACACTTTAACAGTATTACTTGAAAGCAATAACAAAAACGGCTATATGCACGGTTTTACAGAAAATTACGTGAAAGTTAAAACAGCTTTTAACAAAGATTTGATAAACACTATTCAAAAAGTCACACTTAAAGAAATTGACGACGACGGCACTGTTTTATGCGATTGGGTTTCTAATCCCAGTAAAGTTATTAAACCGGATTCAATACACGCCTAATGACGCAAAAAAAGACACACCTCTATTTTGTTCCCGGTTTAGGTGCCGGCTCACATATTTTTGAACACCTCAGTCTAGACCCTAACAAATATGAATGTCATTATCTAGAATGGCTCATCCCAACACGGGCTAACGAAAATTTGATGACCTATGCCATGCGTATGGCCGATAAAATTAAAGAACCTAATCCGGTTTTGATAGGTGTATCGTTTGGTGGTATTTTGGTACAAGAAATGGCGCGTTTACTCAAAACAGATAAAGTCGTTATAATATCTAGCGTTAAAAGCGAAAAAGAGTTTCCAAAACGCATGGGGTTTGCTAAAATGTTTAGTATTTACAAACTTTTCCCTACCAAATATTTAAGACACATTGAACTCTTTGTTAAAGATAAATTTGGTAAAAAACTAAAAAAACGCATTGAGCTATACGAAAAATATCAAACTGTTTTAGATCCTACTTATTTAAACTGGGCCTTTTATACCATCCTACATTGGGAAAAAGATTATATAACACCTCATTTACATCACATTCACGGTGAAGGCGATAAAATATTTCCCGTCAAATACATCAGCAATTATATACCCATAAAAAAAGGGACACATATAATGATTTTAAACAAGGCTAAAGAAATTAGTAAAATACTGCAAGAAATCATTTAACTTTTATATTTTTAAGCTTTAAACAAGAGCCAAAAATATTTAAGCCGTTATGCAAGTTGAACAAACACCTTTTAAAAACCTTCTGCTAATAAAACCCAAAGTTTTTAAAGATTCTAGAGGGTATTTTTTAGAAAGTTACAACAAAGACAAATTAGCGGCTCATATTGACGATAACTTTGTGCAAGACAATGAGTCATGTTCACAAAAAGGTGTTTTACGCGGTTTGCATTTTCAATTACCGCCCTTTACACAAGCCAAATTGATTAGGGTCATAAAAGGCAGTATTTTAGACGTGGTGGTTGACATTCGAAAAAGTTTTGAGACTTATGGACAACACTACAAAGTAATGCTGAATGGAGACAATAAATACCAACTCTACGTACCGGTAGGTTTTGCTCATGGTTTTGTATGCCTTGAAGACAATACCATTATAAATTACAAATGTTCTGAATTTTACAATCCCGATTCGGAAGTTTCACTGCTATGGAACGACAAAACACTTGACATAGACTGGCAAACAAGCCCTCCCATTCTTTCGGAAAAAGACGAAAGAGGTTTAGACTTTAAACTTTTTAAAAGTCCGTTTTAACTTTAAAAATTAAAAGATGAAAAAAGTAACACCCCTACACATTTTAGTCAGCCTTTTTATTATTGGCTATATCTTTATAAATGCCACATCCAATAAAACAATTACTTACGACGGTCCCACTTATACAAGTGATACATATAAAATTAAGGCTCTAAAACTACCTAAAAATCTGAATTTTGCAGGTGAAGCCATCCCTGTTAATAAGTCTGATATTAGAGAACGCATGGACAGGGAATTATTGGTAAACACCTATTGGCAATCTAATGGCTTACTGCTCATTAAACGGGCTCGTAAATATTTTCCCATTATAGAACCTATTTTAAAGAAAAACGGCATTCCTAACGATTTTAAATATTTGGCCGTCATAGAGAGTGGTTTACTCAACGTTACCTCACCCAAAGGCGCCAAAGGATTTTGGCAACTTATGCGTGGCACTGCTAAAGAAAGCCATCTAGAGGTTAACAGTAATGTTGACGAACGCTACAACTTAGAACTCAGCACCCAAGTAGCCTGCGATTATTTTTTAAAAGCCAAAAAAAGATTCGGCACATGGACATTGGCTGCGGCAGCCTACAACAATGGTATTGCCGGTATTGCCCGAAAAATTGAAGCCCAAAGAGTAAATAATTATTACGATTTGTTGGTAGGCGATGAAACAGGTCGCTATATCCCACGCCTTATCGCTGTTAAAGAAATTTTGACACATCCCGAAAAATACGGCTTTGTGTTTGACACTACCGATTTGTACTACCCCACGCCTACCTACAAAGTTATGGTAGATACACCCATTCACAATATAGCTCTATTTGCCAAAAAGTTTAAAATTAATTATAAAACCTTAAAATTGTACAATCCGTGGTTGCGCGAAAATCATTTAAACAACCGTTCACGTAAAAAATATTTTATACGATTGCCCAAATAAAATCTGTATTATCCCTTATTTAAAATTTCTGAACTAATGCGGCTACTCGCCAATTTTGCAGCTATATAACCTAAAACCGATATTGTAGCGACTACAATTAATAAATTACTTAATTTAAAAACCACAGGGTATGCCATACTCGACGTGATTTTTATAAATTCAAAGTGTAGTTGCAAAGCTACTAAAATCACACCTAAAAGTAAGCCTATTATCATACCTACCCCTTGAAGTAAAAGGCCGTGCAGTACAAATATGCGTTTTATCTGATACACAGGTGTGCCGAGATTAAATAAGGTAGTGAGGTTGTCTTTTTTATCTAAAATCATCATCACAATGGCCCCTATAACATTAAAAATAGCGATGATAACAATAAGCGTAAAAATTAAATACGATATCAAATTTTCTGTGTTTAGCATTTTGTAAAATACGGCATTGAGTTGTGTTCGTGTTCTGACTTTAAATTGGGATCCTAATTTTTTTTTCAGGATATTTACATAGCTATTGGGCACAACACCTTCTTTTAATTTAAGTGCTATACCGCTTATCTGATTGGGTTTATAATTAAGTAAGGCTTGCGTAAAAGCCAAATGGGCAAAGACGTATTTTTTATCAAGGGTTTCTGTTACCGAAAAGACTCCCACAGGTCTTGATATCAAACTTTTAAAAGCCTGAGACGGATTATTTATATAACCTCTACCCGGTTTGGGGACGTAGATTTTTAAAGGATTGATATAGTCGTTAATACCCAAACTTAACCGCCTCGAAATGACATTCCCAATAACCACTTGATCTAAAGCATTTGTATTTAACCATGTACCGGCATAAACAGTTGTGTCTATTTCAATTACTTGTGTAAAATTTTTATCAACGCCTTTAATTTTGGCAATCACACGCTTGTCTTGGTAACTAAAAAAGGCGCGTTCTTCTATATATTTTGTGTATTGGGCTACCGATTTATCTTTGAGAATGTTGGCCAAACTATCGGTAAAAAAAAACGTTTTTCCTTTGCTGGGCGTGACAGTTAAATCGGGATCGGTAGCACTAATAAAATTAATATTAAAGGCTTTTAATCCCGAAAATACCGACAGCACAATAAACAATGCCATTGTTCCGACAATAACACCTACCAAAGCAATAGCCGTAATAATATTTATAGTGGCGTTGCGACTTTTAGATAACAGATAGCGTTTAGCGATATACAGCGGAAAATTCACATCAGATTTTTTTACGTCGTGGCAGTATATCAGGATTTTTTATAGGATTGTCATCTTCGCCACGTAGTGCGGCATCAATAGTCTCTATATAATCTAAAGAATCGTCTAGGAAAAAAATAAGGTCGGGCATTTTACGCAATTGATGCTTAGTGAGTTGCGCTACTTGATGTTTTATTTGAGGCGTATGTGTTACAATACCTTCTAATATAGACGCCCTGTTGGTATTGGGAAAAATACTTAAATACACTTTAGCAATACTCAAATCGGATGTAACATATACTTTAGTCACAGACAGAATAACACCCGGCATCGTGTTACGTGCCTCATTCTGTAAAATGCTGGCCAAGTCTTTTTGTATAACACCCGCTATCTTTTTTTGTCTATTTGTTTCCATAGTGCAAAAGTAATCATTTAATTAAAGATGTAAGAGCGCTTCGCTGAAAGAATAAAGAATCAATAATTTATTGTAACATACATATAAACAGCTAATTAAATTAAATAAGCTTTTAGACATGTCGAGTATTAGGATGAAAATAAATATTTTAGAGCGATAAACTTTTATTTACAAAGCAACAGTTGTTAATAATGTTTATTTTTGTGGCTATAGATTTATTTTTTGATGGAAAAAATTGAACATATAGGTATCGCTGTAGCCGATTTAAACAATGCGAAAACACTTTACGAAAAGCTTTTAGGTGTCTCCTGTTACAAAACAGAAACGGTAGAAAGTGAAGGGGTAAAAACAGCATTTTTTAAAATTGACCAATCTAAAATAGAACTCCTTGAGGCCACGAATCCTCAAAGTCCTATAGCCAAATTTATCGCCAAAAGAGGCGAAGGCATGCACCATATTGCTTTTGAAGTAAAGGATATTAAAGCCGAAATATCACGCTTGCAAAATGAAGGTTTTACAGTACTTAATAAAGAGCCTAAACGCGGTGCCGATAATAAATGGGTGGTCTTTTTACACCCTAAAAGTACAGCGGGCGTTTTGATTGAACTCTGCCAAAGTTTACCGTAAATAATTAGTATCTTGCAGCAATTTTGTACTAAAATATGAGTGCTTCATTCGAAACTTATCAAAAACGTCGTTTACGTTCATCGTATATTTCTGTCGTTATAAGTATTAGTTTGGTACTTTTTATGATAGGTGTTTTTGGTCTTCTTATCATCAATACAAAAAAAGGAAGCGATATCTTAAAAGAAAAAATAACCCTCACCCTTTTTATTAAAAACAACACGCCAAAAGATTCTGTTAAAGCTCTTCAAAAAAACCTTAAAAGTGCCGCATTTAGTAAAACGGTTTACTACATTTCTAAAAAACAAGCCGCCAAAGAACTGCTAGCCGCAACAGGCGAAGATTTTGTGTCGTTTTTGGGATATAATCCTTTGCAAAATGCCATTAGTTTGCGACTCAAGGCTTCCTATGTGACAACTCAAAAAATTGACAGTATCGCTACAGCTTTAAATAATAAAACATTTATTGACGATGTTACTTACGACAAGCCCCTTATAAACTTACTCACTAAAAATGTGAAAGCTATCAGTTTTTGGCTGTTGGTTTTAAGTGGCGTATTTACTTTTATATCGGTACTGCTTATTAACAGTTCTATCAGACTATCTGTCTATTCTAAACGCTTTATTATAAAAACCATGCAAATGGTAGGTGCTACCAGAGGATTTATCCGTCGTCCATTTGTTTGGCGCAGTATAAAACTAGGTTTTTTGGGTGCCATTTTAGCAAATATTGGATTGGGTATTTGTGTGTATTACCTCAACATTTACCTCCCTGTTTTACACGTTTTAGACAACAAAGTAATGTTGGGAAGTCTTGCTGTAAGTATTTTTATTTTTAGCTTTTTAATTACCTGGCTAAGTACATTTTTTGCAGCCCAACGCTTTTTAAATTTGCGATCAAACGATTTATACTACTAAAATTATAACAATAGGAATAAAAAAAATAAAACACCTAAAAAACCTGACCCCCAGTTTTTATTTGGTAAAAGGAATTACAAAATTATGCTTATTGGTATTGTAATTATTGCTGTTGGATTCATATTAATGTCTGGCGGCAGTAGCCCCGATGTTAACCATTTTAATACAGATATTTTTAACTTTAGACGCATCCGCTTGGCACCAACACTTGTACTTATAGGACTTGGCTTTCAAATTTTTGCCATTTTTGCCCATTCAAAGAAAAAATAATTACATATTTAAATCTAAATGAATTATTTACAAGCCCTCATTTTAGCCCTTATAGAAGGTGTTACAGAATACTTACCCGTATCATCTACCGGTCATATGATAATTGCCTCATCGGTAATGGGTATTGCCAGCGACGATTTTACAAAACTCTTTACTATCGTCATACAATTGGGCGCTATTTTATCTGTTTTGGTACTGTATTACAAACGTTTTTTGCAGAGTTTTGATTTTTATCTCAAATTATTAGTCGCCTTTTTACCGGCTGTTGTCTTGGGTTTACTACTCAACGATGTGATTGACGCCCTACTTGAAAGTCCGGTAACAGTTGCCATTTCGTTAGTAATTGGCGGCATAATTCTACTTAAAGTAGATGTGTGGTTTAAGGCGTCAGAATCGGCACCCAATAACGATAAGATAAGCTATTTAACGGCCTTAAAAATAGGCTTTTTTCAAACCATCGCTATGATTCCGGGTGTTTCTAGAAGTGGGGCAACTATTGTGGGGGGGATGAGTCAGAAAATAAACAGGAAAACGGCAGCCGAATTTTCATTTTTCCTCGCTGTGCCTACCATGTTTGGAGCCACTGCCAAAAAACTATTCGACTACTATCAAGATGGTTTTGTTTTATCATCACAACAAATAAACTTACTTATAATTGGAAATATTGTGGCTTTTATTGTAGCTATGTTTGCCATAAAAACTTTTATAGATTATCTCAGTAAAAACGGCTTTAAAATTTTTGGTTATTACCGTATTTTAATAGGATTAACTATCTTGATTTTAAATTATTTTTATCCTCTAAGCACTTTGTAATGCGTACGGCAGACGATTTTAAAAACGGGCAGTTATTATTAATTGACAAGCCCTTAAAATGGACCTCTTTTCAAGTAGTAAATAAATTGCGGGGGGTTATCAAAAAACGTTTTGACATCAGAAAAATAAAAGTAGGTCATGCCGGCACTTTAGACCCTTTGGCAACAGGCTTACTCATTATTTGCGTGGGAAAGTTAACCAAACAAATAAACAGCTTTCAGGCACAAGAAAAAACATATACAGGCTCTTTTACACTGGGCGCCACTACCCCATCGTACGATTTAGAAACAGAAATAGACAACACTTTTGCAACAGCACACATGACACCCGAATTAATCTACAAAACGGCCTTAAAGTTTGTGGGAACTATTAATCAAAAGCCCCCCTTGTTTTCGGCTATTTGGAAAGACGGCAGAAGACTCTATGACGTGGCACGTGCCGGAGAAACAGTTGAACTACCTACACGACAAGTTGAGATTAAAAGGTTTGAAATTACAAAAATAGACTTTCCAAAAGTTGATTTTTTAGTGACTTGCAGTAAAGGGACGTATATCCGTTCTTTGGCTTACGATTTTGGATTAGCCTTAAATTCGGGGGCACACCTCAGCACTTTGCGCCGTACCAAAATTGGCGATTATAAGGTTGATGATGCTTTGACAATTGAAGGATTTATAGAAAGTCTTTAAACATCAATATTTGTATAATTTTGATAAACAATAGTTCTCGATACTTTGCTTCGCAAAACTCGAACTGACGCACTAAAGCTTAGCTGTTCTTTTAGATTGACAATTTGCTAACATCACTTTTGTCATACGTTCTAAATCGAATTCCGGTTGCCAATGCCAATCTGTTTTGGCTTCAGAATCGTCAATGCTTTTTGGCCAACTATCGGCAATAGCCTGTCTAAAATCGGGTTTGTAGCTTATTTTAAAGTCCGGGATTTGTTTTTTAATTGACGCGGCTATTTCTTTCGGACTAAAATTAATTCCCGATATATTATAGGCTTTATAGCTTGTCAATTTAGGATGCGCCATCAAGCTGTATGTTGCCCTTATGGCATCATCCATATACATCATGGGTAAAGTTGTATCTTCTGACAAAAAACTTGTATAAGACCCTTTTTTAAGTGCGTCAAAATAAATTTCGATGGCGTAATCTGTGGTACCCCCTCCCGGTTTTGCCTTATAGCTGATAATACCCGGATAGCGAACCGTCCGCACGTCAACACCGTATTTTAAAGTATAATACTGACACCACATTTCACCTGAGTACTTACTTATTCCGTACACGGTTGTCGGTTGCATAACAGTTGTTTGCGGTGTATTTTCTTTAGGGGATGTCGGGCCAAAAGCTCCTATAGAACTGGGCCAAAAAAGTTGTTTGTAAAGACCTTCTTTAGCCAGTTCAAGAATTGTTAGCAAAGCTGTCATATTGAGATGCCACGCTTTTAGCGGCATTTTTTCGGCTGTAGCCGATAGCATGGCCGCCATCATGTAAACTTGTGTTATTTTGTACTTAAGTAAGACATCTGCAATAGATTTTTTGTCTGTAGCATCGAGTTTTATAAATATCCCCGACTGCATAAGTATATCGGAGCCCTCTCTTAAATCTGAAGCTATTACATTTTTGTATCCGTACTCTTGACGAAGCTTTAAGGTGAGTTCTGTACCTATCTGCCCACAGGCTCCAATAATTAAAATACGTTGTTCCATCTCCAAGTTTAACTTCACTTTTAAGGAATGCAAATATACTAAATTAAGGCTGTTTGTTTTAAAATATTTATATTTTAACACCCCTAATTATATACATATTTTAGTGGTATATTTGTTGTTGAAAACTGTTGTATTCGCTAATTTTAGTTTAAAGTATGTCTTTTAAATCGTTGTTCTTAACTCTGTTATTTTTTAGCTTTTTGGCTTGTAATAACGCTGAAACCCGTGGTGATAAAAAACCTAAAACCGTTCAAGAACCCGTTATTTCTTTACAAAAACCTTTAAAATTAAATACTGCCGCAGCCAAAAAATATGCGCGTTGGAAAGATTATCAAAATTTTAAAGAACACTTTAATAGGTTTTTAAAAACCACCCCCGGCGAAGCTTTTAGCAATGCCGAAGAACTAAATACTTTGGCTTTACGACTAAAAGATTCCCTTAAAATTAAATCTTTAAAAAAACCTGCTTTTATGGCCCGCCTTGATGTTTTACAAAGTGAGACGATGCGCTTACAAGACATGATGACAATACCCAACCTTAAGCCCAAAGCCGTAAAAGAACAGCTCCAAAAGATTCTCTACGCCTTTAGCGCCACCAACGCAAAGCTCAATAATTTAGTGGTTCAAAGACAATTAGAAAAAGACCTTCAACAATTAGAAGATAGTATTTAAATAAACAATCTCAACGCAAGCCCGATGGCCGATAGCTTAAACCGAGCCTTCTCGTCTGCCGAAATGGAACGCGGAAGAGGATTAAAGAACATTACTCTGAAATCAAGAACTTAAAATAACAAATCACAATCTTAGATTTGTTGTATGAAAGCAAAAAAACACAAACGACACTACCGCTTTGGCGAAATATAAAGGTCGTTAATTAGAGAATATTCATACCCTTTACGCCGTAAATAATCGATAATTTTTTTCTGCTTTTTATAGGGATTTTTATCTTTAATACTTCTTTCTTTTCTGTTAATCAGATTTTTTAAAGTTTCTACATAAGCCTTCTCATCAATTTCTTTTAAGGCGGTAGTTATTAATGCAGGTGTTATATGTCGTAATTTTAATTCATTCGTGATACGTACACGGCCATATTGTTTTATTAAAAACTTACCACGTGCAAAACTTTTGGCAAAGCGTTCTTCGTTTAAATAATTTTCTTTGAGGAGATGTAAAATAATTAGTTCTTGTGCAGACGGTATCATGCCCATTTTATTGAGTTTTTGCGCTACTTCTAAATGACAGCGCTCTTGATAGGCACAATAATGTTCTAAAGCCCGTGTAGCCTCTTCTACCGTATAGGTTTTACTTACTTTCATCACCAAACAAAAATACTATTAATTCATAAAAAAAGCCCAATACCTAAAAAGGTATTGGGCTTTGTCTTATTTTAAATTTTTTTTGACTCTTTGTCTAAAAATCTAAATTCTAAATACTGATAAGCATCTCTAGGTAATACTTTAATCCACTTTTTATATTTTAAAAACCACTTTTGTTTGATAGACGGCACACCTTGATTAATGTAAGCTGCTACGAAAGGATGCACATTTAAAACAATACCATTGGGTTGTTTGTCACCTTGAACGATACGTTCGAGTGCATTTTCAATTTTATCTATCAGAACTATTGGGGCTTCTACTTCGCCATTTACATTCGGGTTAGGCTCGGTTGTTTTAATATTTCTTTCGGGCCTGACACGCTGACGTGTTATTTGAATTAAACCAAATTTACTTGGTGGTAAAATTTTGTGTTTGGTTCTATCAAAATCCATTTGCTTTCTTAAATGTTCATAGAGTTTCTTTCTATGTTCTGCTTTTTGCATATCGATAAAATCTACCACAATAATACCTCCCATATCTCTAAGTTGAAGTTGTCTGGCTATTTCGTTTGCGGCAATCAAATTAACTTCTAAGGCCGCATCTTCTTGAGAAGACCCTTTTCCCGAACGATTGCCGCTATTGACGTCAATAACATGTAAAGCTTCGGTATGTTCTATAACAAGATAAGCCCCTTTTGACATTGATACAGTACGGCCGAACGCGCTTTTAATTTGACGTTCAATACCATAATGCTCAAAAATAGGGATATTGGATTTGTACAATTTCACAATCGATTCTTTATCGGGGGCTATTCTGCCTATATATGCTTTTAAAGACAAATATAAAGCCTCATTATTAGTCACCACATTTGTAAAAGAGTCGTTAAAAACATCTCTTAAAATAGAGGATGCTCTGTTTAATTCACTGAGAACCTTAGCTCTAGGCTTGGCCGTTTTAACTTCTTTACACGTAGCATACCAGCGCTTTAACGATGTTTCCAAATCTTTATCCAATTCGGCTACTTTTTTGCCTTTGGCAACGGTGCGAAGAATAATACCAAATCCTTTTGGTTTAATACTTTTAGCCAATCTTTTTAAACGGTCTTTTTCTTTAGCATCTTCAATTTTTTGTGATACAGATACACGATCTGAAAAAGGAACCAACACTAAAAAGCGTCCGGCAATTGAAAGCTCGGAGCTAATTCTAGGCCCTTTTGTTGAGATGGGTTCTTTTACTATCTGAACCAATAAAGACTGACCCGCTTTTAAAACATTTTCTATTTTGCCGTTTTTATCAATATCTTTTTCTAAACGGACATTTTTTAAAGTGAAATCTTTTTGTTTTCCTGAGATTACTCTGTTATGAAAGTTCATTAAAGAAAGTATTTGAGGCCCCAAGTCGTGATAATGCAAAAAAGCATCTCTTTCATAGCCAACATCTACAAATGCGGCATTTAAACTCGGTAGTATTTTTTTAATTTTTGCTAAAAAAATATCACCTACAGAAAAGTTATTTTTATTACTTTCTTTATGTAATTCGTTTAATTTGCCATCTTTTAAAAGGGCAAAATCAATATCAGCAGAACTAGATCTAATGATTAATTCTGTTTTCATTTTTTTAAATATTAATCACGCTAAAAGCGTGATGGTTATACAATTACACAGAGTGTTTGTGTGTACGGTAAAATTTGATTTTGTTAAAAACCAAATTTCATGTCAAAGAACTTACTACTTAAATTTCATTAAAAGAAAAAATAAGCCGAAGCTTATTTTTTCTTTTTGTGTCTGTTTTGTCTGCTTCTTTTCTTGCGCTTATGCGTAGAAATCTTGCTGCGTTTTCTTTTTTTACCGCTTGGCATTTCTTATTATAATTTAAAAATTACTTAATACCGTTAAATTAAACGGGTACATTGCTTTTAACACCTTCTACAAAAGTTTTTGCAGGTTTAAATGCAGGAATGTTGTGTGCAGGAATAATTATTGTTGTATTCTTTGTAATATTTCTACCTGTTTTTTCAGCTCTTTTTTTAACGATAAAGCTACCAAATCCTCTTAAATATACATTACTGTTATTTTCTAAAGAACCTTTCACTTCTTCCATAAACGCTTCTACAGTTGCCAAAACATCTGCTTTTTCAATTCCAGTTTTTTCTGAAATATTCGATACAATTTCTGCTTTTGTCATTTTATTTAATTTTAATTGTTATATTTATTAATTGAGTCCGCAAATATAACATATATTTTGATAAACAAAAAAGCTAATCCCTTAATTTTTAATAACTAAAAATGTATTTTTGCGCCTCAAATTAATATATGACTTTCTCAAAGCCCCTAATTCAATGGTATTCGCAAAATAAACGCCTATTACCTTGGCGTTTAACACTTAATCCATACGTTATTTGGTTATCAGAAATTATACTTCAGCAAACCACAGTGGCTCAAGGCTTGCCTTATTTTAACAAATTTTTAACTACTTTCCCTTCTGTAAACGCATTGGCAGCAGCCAGTGAAGAAATGGTTTTAAAACAATGGCAAGGTTTAGGCTATTATTCCAGAGCACGTCATTTATTGGCCACAGCAAAACATATAGTTTTTGATTTAAATGGCAGGTTTCCAAGCAACTATAAAGACTTACTCAAATTAAAAGGTGTTGGCCCTTATACAGCCGCGGCCATAGCCTCTATTTGCTTTAATGAACCTGTAGCTGTTTTAGATGGTAATGTCTTTAGAGTTTTGGCACGTTATTTTAATTGTCATACCCCTATAAACAGTCCACAAGGTATAAAAGAATTTAAAATACTGGCACAAAGCTTACTAGACAATAAGCAACCCGCAGATCACAATCAAGCTGTAATGGAACTGGGGGCGCTTATATGTAAACCCAATAATCCTAATTGTGAAGGATGCCCTATAAGTAGCGGCTGTTTGGCTCTGAAAAACAAAAGTATTTCTAAGCTACCCGTTAAACACAAGAAGCAAAGTGCAAAAAAGCGTTATTTTAATTATTTGGTTGTTTTATCCAAGGCAAAAGCCACTATCCTTAACAAACGTACACAAAAAGGAATTTGGCATAATTTATATGAATTCCCGTTATTAGAAACCAGCAAAACGGTTGATATACATGAATTGATTAAACATCCTAATTATCACAAACTATTTAACAAAACAAACTCTTTAGACATCAGTTGTTTTAATGAAAAAGAAATCGTGCATAAACTAACCCATCAACATATTTACACCAAGTTTTGGATAGTAAAAACCTCTCAACATCCAAAAGCCACCATACCTCTAACGCAACTAAAAGAATATCCTGTACCCATTTTAATACATAATTTTTTAGATGTCTATCTTTCACATTAAATTTTTCATTACTTTTGAAACTGTTAGAACACCTTAAAAAAAGACTTTAAATATGGCCGGAACACTCAACAAAGTAATGCTAATTGGGCATTTAGGAGACGAAATAAAAATGCATTATTTTGATGGAGGCAATGCTATAGGACGTTTTCCTATTGCTACTAACGAAACCTATACCAACCGTCAAACAGGCGAAAAAGTAACTACAACCGAATGGCATAATATTGTTGTGAAAAATAAATTGGCTCAGATTTGCGAAAAATATCTTACAAAAGGAGACAAAGTTTATGTTGAAGGAAGAATTAAAACACGACAATGGGAAGGCCAAGATGGCATTAAGCGTTATTCTACCGAGATTCATGTTACCGATATGACATTTTTATCAGATAAAAAAGGACAGCAAGCCGGTGATGAAACACAAGCAGCCCAACAACAGTCCAAGGCAGATAATGTACCTAATGTAGAAGCGCCTTCTGAATCTGACGATGATTTACCGTTCTAAAAAACTTAAGTTTATTTAATTTGGATCCTGAACCTGCGTTATTATTAAATTTTATACCTCTCTTAATAAACTGGAACCCTTTAATTTACGGCTTCAGTTTAATTATTTTTCTCATATTATCTGCTTTAATATCCGGGTCTGAGGTTGCTTTTTTCTCACTGTCACAAACCGATTTAGACCTTGCCAAAAATTCAAAGTCTAAACGACAACAAAATGTTTCAAAACTTCTTGAAAATCCAAAAAAACTTCTGGCAACCATTTTAATTTCTAATAATTTTATAAATATTGCCATCGTCATTTTATCACATTTAATTATTCAAAATTATTTGGATGACAGCTCCATAAAAGTTAATTTCTACTTTTTTGTTGCCGATTTAAAAATTCTTATCGAACTTATTGCCATTACCTTTGTTATTTTACTTTTTGGTGAAGTGATTCCTAAAATTTATGCCAACAGAAATGCTCTGTCTTTTGCCTCTAAAATGGTGTATCCCATAAAATTTTTAAACGGTTTGTTAAGTTTTTTAAGTATCCCGCTTACATACTTAAACAACAGCATAGAAAATAAATTACGTAAAAAAAATAGTAATATTTCTGTTCAAAAACTCTCTCAAGCGCTCGAACTGACAAAGGAAAATGCCAACAAAGACGAACAAAAAATATTGAAAGGTATTGTAAACTTCGGCAATACCGAAGCACGCCAAATAATGACGCAAAGAATGGATGTCTTTGCCCTCTCTTATGAAGAAACTTATGCCTCTATTTTACCAAAAATAGTCAAAAAAGGATTTTCAAGAATTCCTGTTTACAAAGAAAATATAGACACCATTATAGGTGTTCTTTACGCTAAGGATTTGTTACCACATCTCAATAAAAAGGATTTTAATTGGGTGTCATTGGCTCGTGAACCTTTCTATGTCCCCGAAAATAAAAAACTAGACGATTTGTTAAAAGAATTTCAAGAAAAGAAAATTCACTTGGCTATTGTTGTTGATGAATACGGTGGTACTTCGGGTATTTTATCTCTAGAAGACATCATTGAAGAAATAGTAGGTGAAATTAGCGATGAATTTGACAACGAAGAGCTTAACTACTCTAAAATAGACAAATACAACTATGTTTTTGAAGGTAAAATCTCTTTAAAAGAATTCTGTCAAGTCATACAAATTGACGAAGAATATATTGAAGACGCCAAAGGTGAAGCCGAAACCCTTGCCGGATTTATCTTAGAAATAAACGGTAAATTCCCACATAAGAATGAAAAATTGACGTTTAAATCATTAACATTTACCATCGAAGTCGTAGATAAAAAGCGTATCAAGCAAATTAAAGTAAATCTCAGACCTGAAAATGTATAGAAATTTAAAGTTTTATTCTATTCTTTTTATTTTATTGACCGCCTGTCAGTCTGACCCCCCCATACCCAAACCAAAAGCACAATTGAGTTTGGTTTATCCCAAACCGCAATATACCGTCTTAAACAGCCCGTGTCATTTTACTTTTGAATATGACAAAACAGCCAAAGTAACAGTAAATAAAAAGTGCTGGGTTACCTTAAAATACCCGCTATTAAATGCCGCTATAGATATGACTTTTAAACCTGTAAAAAACAATTTGAAGGCACTTTTACAAGATGCCGAAAAATTGACCTACAGTCATGCTATCAAAGCCGATGAAATTACAAACCAATCTTTTGTAAACCCTTCTAAAAAAGTGTACGCCACACTCAATAAAGTTACGGGTAATGCGGCTTCACAACTACAATTTCATGCCACAGACAGCAGTCGTTATTTTTTAACAGGAGCTGTTT
Organism: uncultured Flavobacteriaceae bacterium; assembly: GCA_964564475.1. Lineage (GTDB taxonomy): Bacteria > Bacteroidota > Bacteroidia > Flavobacteriales > Flavobacteriaceae > CG1-02-35-72. The sequence goes on from CAZMBM010000014.1 coordinate 25,540, forward strand.
ATTTCAATTC
>CAZMBM010000015.1:0-25107 GCA_964564475.1 uncultured Flavobacteriaceae bacterium
GCTGTTCTGTATCCTTTTACTATATATGCTGTTGTAGTCATAGTTTTTTATTTTTATTTTAAAAATGAGAGACTAGACGAAAAGAGTCTAGAATCTAGACTTTTAATCGTCAAGATTATCCATAAAGGAAGCTATCATCTTTTGAATTTGTAATATTTTATTTTCTAAATTTTTAAAAGTTTCACTATTTAAATACTTTTCATTAAAAGAAACAATTAGTTGTGTTTCCCACTCGAAAGCTGACCCTAAACAAGTTTCCAGATATTTTTTAAAATGCCTGTTTGTACTTTTACTTGAGCCTTCTGAAATATTTGAAGGGATTGAAACAGCACATCTGTTCATCTGACTGACTAAATTGAACTTTTCAAAATCGGGAAAACTTCGCGTAAGCTTATAACTTTCTGAAACAAGGGTGATACCCTCTTGCCAAATTTTCAATTTTTTAAAGTTATGTCTTCCCATTTTATCTAGTCTCTTTTAGTCTAGTATCTAGTTTCTTCTAATCTAGCGTCTATTTAATTTCTAAGCGGTTTCCCCGTCTTAAGCGTATGCTCTATGCGTTGTAAAGTCTTTTTCTCGGTTAAAAGCGATAAAAAAGCTTCGCGTTCAATGTCTAACAGGTATTTTTCTGAAACATATGTAGGTTCTGATAGATCGCCACCTGACATAACATAGGCAATTTTATTACCAATTTTTTTATCGTGTTCAGAAATATAGAATCCTTTCTCCATGGCATCGGTTCCCACCAAGAACATAGCCAAAGCTTGTTTGCCTAGAACTTTTACTTGTTGGGGTATAGGTTTTGTATAACCGTCTTCTACCATCTGCATTGCGTAACGTTTTGCCGTTGCTATTTGACGGTCGCGGTTTACCACAATCAAATCTTTGCCTTTTTGGAGGATATCCATGTCATAGGCTTCGTAAGCCGAAGTACTCACTTTAGCCATAGCTATGGGTAAGAAATGTTGGCGCAATCGGTTTAATTGCACATCGCCTTCTTTGTAGGTAGCGGCGGCTCTTAAAGTCATTTCTTTGGTGCCGGCGCCACCGGGCAACAATCCCACGCCAAATTCTACCAAACCGATATACGATTCGGCCGCGGCGACTACTTTATCGGCGTGAAGTGTCATCTCGCATCCGCCACCGAGCGTCATTCCTTGCGGACAAACAATTGTTGGGACTGACGAGTAACGCAAGCGCATAACCGTATCTTGGAACGATTTAATGGCAAATTGTAAATCGTCGTATTCTTGTTCAATGGCTAACATAAAAACCATAGCCAAATTGGCACCGACAGAAAAGTTAGGCGCTTGGTTGGCAATAATCACCGCTTCGTATTCTTGCTCAGCTAAATCTATACCTTTATTAATGGCTTCAATTACGCCACCGCCAATAGTATTCATCTTAGATTGGAATTCTACATTGAGAATACCGTCGCCCAAGTGTTGAATAGCGGCTTCGCTATTGCTCCAAATGGTTTTAGATTCACGAATATTATCTAAAATGATAAAGGCATCTTGGCCCGGGATTTTTTCTTGTTTCTTTGTATTAATATTGTAAAAGTATTTAGCCCCTTCTTTAACGGTGTAAAAAGAAGTGTTTCCGCTTTTAAGCATATCATTTACCCAAGCATTGGGTTTGTATCCTTCGGACGTCATTAAGGTTATGCCTTTTTCTACGCCTATGGCATCCCAAATTTCGAAAGGACCAAATTCCCAACCAAATCCGGCACGCATCGCTTGGTCAACAGCGTATAAATCGTCAGAAATTTCGGGAACACGGTTAGAGGCGTATTGGAACATCGCCGTAAAGGTTTTTCTAAAGAAATCGCCGGCTTTGTCTTTGCCTTTTACCAACACTTTATAACGGTCTATGACCTTATCGATTGTTTTTGTTTGGGTTAAGGTGGCAAAGTTTACACGGTTTTTAGGACGGTAGTCCATCGTTTTTAAATCGAGTACCAAAATCTCTTTTTTACCGTCTTTATGGGTGACGCGCTTGTAAAACCCTTGACGTGTTTTGCTACCCAACCATTTGTTTTCCATCATGGTGTTGATGAAATCGGGGATTTTAAAAGTGTTGTGCATTTCGTCATCGGACGCATTGTCATGGACACCGTTGGCTGTGTGAACCAAGGTGTCTAGCCCTACCACATCTACGGTTCTAAAGGTAGCCGATTTTGGGCGTCCAATAACCGGGCCGGTAAGTTTATCAACCTCTTCTACGGTTAGTTCCAGTTCGTTTACCACGTGAAACAAATTCATAATACCAAAAACCCCAATGCGGTTGCCTATAAAAGCGGGGGTGTCTTTGGCTAAAACGGCTGTTTTACCCAAAAATTTCTCACCGTACATCATGAGGAAGTCGGTTACTTCTTGTTTGCAGGCGGGACCCGGTACGACTTCGAATAATCTTAAATAACGGGGAGGATTAAAGAAATGCGTGACGGCAAAATGCTTTTGAAAATCGTCGCTACGGCCTTCGTTCATAAATTTAATAGGGATACCGGATGTATTAGAAGTGATAAGTGTACCCGGCGTGCGGTATTTTTCTATTTGCTCAAAAACTATTTTTTTGATATCCAAACGTTCTACCACCACTTCTATAATCCAGTCGACATCGGCAATTTTTGCCATATCGTCAGTGGTGTTTCCTGTGCTAATTCTTTTGGCAAAAGCTTTATTGTAAATAGGCGAGGGCTTAGATTTTAGTGCATTGTTAAAATGCATATTAACCAATCTGTTTCTTACAACTTTATCATCTAGCGATAAGCCTTTGGCTTTTTCTTGTGCGGTCAGTTCGTTCGGAATGATGTCTAGCAATAACACTTCTACGCCAATATTGGCAAAGTGACAGGCAATGCCTGAGCCCATAATTCCGGAACCTATGACGGCAACTTTGTTAATAGTTCTTTTTTTCATTGTGAAGTATTTATGTTTTGTTTAATCAATATTATAATGCTTTGCTTTCAACAGTTTTAAAAATGGCTTTTTCGTTTACCAGTTTTGTAATGGTTTTGGTTACTTCGATAAAGTGATTAATTTTTTCTTCTGAAATATTATCGTAAATAGTTTGGTTAAATCGAATAACCGATTGTTTAGAAATTTCGCGTTTGGCTTTGCCAAAATCGGTCAGCTTAATTAAGACGCTTCGTCCATCTTCGGGATTACGCTCTCTATATATAAGTTCTTTTTCTTCCATAGATTTTAAAATACGCGATAAACTGGTGGCTTCCATACCCATCTGAGGGCCTAATGCCGTAGAGGGTGTGCCATTTTCGTAATCTATATTTAAAAGTACGAAGGCCATAGCCATAGTACTATCGTGTTTGGCAGCTTGTTCGTTATACATTTTGGCTACAGCTTGCCAACTGGCTCTTAAACAATGATCTATTGATTGGTCTCTATTCATTTTCCAAAGATATGAAAAAATACTATGCGCGCATAATAAAATAGAAAAATTTAAAATTTAATTAACATTTTTATTTAACGTAAGCTTATTACTATATTTGTTAGCTTTAAAAAGGAGTACTTTTTGTAACTAATCACTACCGATTACTACTTACATGTTAGTAAAAAATTATATATGAATTCATTATTAAAAGTTGAAAATGTTGTTAAAGTTTACGGGAATTACCGTGCTTTAAACAAGGTTTCTATAGATGTTCCAAAAGAAAGTATTTTTGGGTTATTAGGCCCTAATGGTGCCGGTAAAACAACATTAATTCGCATTATAAATCAGATTACGGGTCCCGATGAAGGACAGGTATATTTAGATGGCGAAAAGTTGAAGCCCAGTCATATTGCCTCTATTGGTTATTTGCCTGAAGAGCGTGGTTTGTACAAAAACATGAAAGTGGGTGAACAGGCTATTTATTTGGCGCAACTAAAAGGGTTGTCTAAAGAAGATGCGAAATCCAAACTAAAAATGTGGTTTGATAAATTTGAAATAGGTAGTTGGTGGGGTAAAAAAGTGCAAGAGCTTTCAAAAGGAATGGCACAAAAAGTACAGTTTGTGGTTACCGTTTTACACGAACCTAAATTATTAATTTTTGACGAACCTTTTAGTGGCTTTGACCCCATTAATGCCAATTTAATTCGCGATGAAATTTTAGAATTGCGGGATAGAGGTGCCACCATAATATTTTCTACACACAGAATGGAAAGTGTTGAGGAAGTGTGCGACCATATTGCTTTGATAAATAAAGCGAATAAAATATTAGAGGGCAATCTTAACACCATTAAAAAACAATTTAAAACCAATACTTATGAAGTGGGCTTGATAGCCGATGATTTAGAAGCACTAAAATCAGAAATCAGCACAAAATTTGTAACACAACCGGCCGAATTTAAATCGTTAAACCACGATTTAAAACTCAATATAAAATTATCGGAAAAAGAATCGTCAAATGATTTGCTAAATTATTTAAGTACCAAAGCTTCTATAAATCACTTTGTAGAATTGGTGCCTAGTGCTAATGATATTTTTATTCAAGCTATAAATAATACTAAAAATGTATAAACTAAAACTCATCATAAAACGCGAATTTTTAGCTAAAGTCAAAAATAAGTCATTCATAGTTATGACTATTTTAAGTCCTATAATAATGGTGGCTATGATAGCTTTAATAGCGTACTTAAATATTAAAAACAGCGAAGAAGTAAGAACCATTGCCTATATAGATAACACGGGTATTTTTACAGATGTTTTTAGAGATACAAAAACAACTAAGTATATAAATCTGAAAGAATTGTCGTTAGGCGAAGCAAAAGAAAAAGCTGTAAAATCAGAATATTACGGTTTGGTTTACATTCCCAAACAAGACAGCCTGAACCTATTGGCTAAAAGTATTTCTTTTTTTGGCGAAGGCTCCCCCAGTTTGAATTTGATAAGCAGTCTTGAAGGAAAATTTGAGCGTAAAATACGCGACCTTAAGATTGAAAAACTAGGTTTTGATATCGCTAAAATTAAGGCCGCTAATACTGTTGTTGACATAAACACAGAAAAATATTCGGGAGAAAAAGCATCGAAAATCGGCAGTATTTTAAAAATGATTGCCGGTGGTGGCTTTGGCTATCTTATATTTATGTTTATTATTATTTATGGCACATCGGTTATGCGCAGTGTGATTGAAGAAAAAACAAACCGTATTATAGAAGTTATTATTTCATCGGTTAAACCTTTTAAACTCATGTTGGGTAAAATCTTAGGAAATGCATTGGCAGGTATTTTACAATTTGTTATTTGGATAATTTCTGCAACTTTGCTAATGGTAGTTATTTCTAGTGTTTTAGGTGCTGATTTTAGCGCACTCTCTAGTAGTTCGCCACAATTGACACCCGAAATGACAGCACAAATGCAAGAATCTATATCAGGTAATTTGACCTTGGTTTTACACGAGCTTAAAGATTTCCCATTTGTAACCCTGTTTTTATCTTTTATCTTTTATTTTTTAGGAGGATATCTCATTTACAGTTCTATTTATGCGGCTATTGGAGCAGCTGTAGATAGCGAAACAGATACACAGCAATTTATGTTACCTGTAATTTTACCCTTAATGGTGGCTATTTATGTGGGCTTTTCGGTCATAGAAAATCCGCACGGTCCTATAGCCGTTGGTTTTTCAATTTTTCCGTTAACATCGCCCATAGTGATGCTTATGCGGATACCTTTTGGGGTGCCGTGGTGGCAAATTATAACGTCGATGGTATTGCTGTTGGCAACATTTTTAGGCGTGGTATGGTTTGCCGCTAAAATATACCGTGTAGGGATTTTGATGTACGGTAAAAAACCGAGTTATAAAGAAATGTATAAGTGGCTAAAATATTAACAATTAACAAATAATGTCCTTCACTTTGGAAAGGATTTAAGATGGGATGAATAAAATACTTATCATAGAAGACGAAGCGGCTATTAGGCGTGTACTTGCAAAAATTATTGTAGAAGAAAATAAAGCGTATGAGGTAACCGAAGCCGAGGACGGTCTTGAAGGTATTGAACTTATAAAAAACAACGATTACGATCTTGTTTTATGCGATATTAAAATGCCTAAAATGGATGGTGTTGAAGTGTTAGAAAAGACACAAAAAATTAAACCCGAAATACCTTTTATAATGATTTCCGGTCACGGCGATTTAGACATGGCTGTCGCCACTATGCGTATAGGCGCTTTTGATTATATTTCTAAACCACCCGATTTAAACCGCCTTTTAAATGCTATTAGAAATGCTTTAGATAAAAAGAGCTTGATAGTTGAAAACAAACGTCTTAAAAAGAAGGTAAGTCAAAACTATACCATGATAGGTCAATCTGTAGCCATGGCTAATGTCAAAGCCATAATTGATAAAGTAGCTCCTACAGATGCCCGTGTTTTGATAACCGGTGCCAACGGTACAGGTAAAGAACTGGTAGCCCATTGGCTTCACGAAAAAAGTGCCCGTTTTAAAGCCCCACTTATCGAAGTGAATTGTGCAGCCATTCCGTCTGAGCTTATAGAAAGTGAGTTATTTGGCCATATAAAAGGATCGTTTACCGGAGCTCACAAAGACCGTGCAGGGAAGTTTGAAGCGGCCAATGGCGGTACCATTTTTTTAGATGAAATTGGCGATATGAGTCTGTCGGCGCAAGCCAAAGTCTTACGGGCTTTGCAAGAAAATAAAATTAGCCGTGTGGGAAGCGACAAAGACATTAAAGTAGATGTGCGCTTGATTGCGGCCACTAATAAAGACCTTAAAAAAGAAATAGCCGAAGGGCGGTTTAGAGAAGATTTATACCACAGGGTAGGGGTGATTTTAATCAGAGTTCCTTCATTAAACGAACGTTTAGAAGATATTCCTTTATTGGTAGAACATTTTTCTAAAAAAATAACCGAGCAACAGGGTATAGCCACTAAGAAGTTTTCTAAAAAAGCCATAGAAAAGTTAAAGACCTATAATTGGACCGGTAATATCCGCGAACTACGTAATGTGGTAGAACGCCTCATTATTTTAGGGGGTACAGAAATATCAGAAGAAGATATTACGCTGTATGCCAGTAAATAGAAAATAATTAAATTGTTATTCTGATTGACGACCAAGGGCGTAAAGAGGAATCTCATTATAAATAATTAAACTATTTTTAACATATCAAAATACCTATTCTTTAGACGATACAGGCTGTTTAAAACCATAATTCTATGAAAAATCTACTTTTCCTTTTTATTTTCATTTTGTCATTCACCTGCTTTTCGCAAACCGATAAACAAGATTCCATTCAAATTAAAAAACTGTACAATGCTTCTTTACTTAATGGTAAAAGTTACGCGTGGTTGACGCATCTGACTAAAAATATTGGAGGCCGTTTGTCGGGTTCGGCTAACGCCCAAAAAGCGGTGGAATGGGGTAAAAAGGAACTCGAAAAATTGGGACTCAATAAAGTATGGTTACAGCCTGTTATGGTGCCTCATTGGGAGCGTGGCACTAAAGAAGAGGGTTATATCGTCACCAATAGAGGTCGTATTACGGCACAAATTTGCGCCTTGGGAGGTTCTGTAGCGACAAAAAGAAATGGTTTAATGGCTGAAGTTATAGAAGTGCAAAGTGTTAAAGAAGTTGAAGCTTTAGGTGAAAAAGTCCGTGGCAAAATAGTGTTTTACAACCGTCCTATGCAAGCCAATCTCATCCGCACTTTCCGTGCTTACGGAGGGGCTGTGGGACAACGCTTTAACGGGGCACGTGTGGCCGGTAAATACGGGGCTGTGGGTGCTATTGTACGTTCTATGAATTTGCGTTTAGACGATTATCCGCATACAGGTGTTATGAGTTATGGCGATTTACCCGATGCTCAAAAAATACCTACGGCGGCCATAAGTACTTTAGCCGCAGAAAGACTACATAAAGAACTACAAGCCAATCCGCTTACGCGTTTTTATTTTAAACAATCGTGTAAAACTTTACCCGATGCGCCCTCGTTTAACGTTATTGGCGAATTAACGGGGAGCACTTACCCCGACGAATACATTGTGGTAGGAGGCCATTTAGATTCGTGGGATTTGGCCGAAGGCGCGCAAGACGACGGGGCCGGTATTGTACAGTCTATGGAAGTATTGCGTTTGTTTAAAGAAACGAACTATCGTCCTAAACGCAGTATTAGAGTGGTGCTGTTTATGAACGAAGAAAACGGATCTAAAGGCGGTAAAGAGTATGCTAAAGTGGCCAAAGAAAGAAAAGAAAACCATATTGTGGCTCTTGAATCGGATGCCGGCGGTTTTACGCCACGTGGTTTTGGGTTTAATTGTAATGATGCCAATTACCAACAGGTATTGCAGTGGAAACCCTTATTTGTACCTTATTTGGTACATGTTTTTGACAGAGGCGGTGGGGGTGCCGATGTAGGACACCTCAACACAAAAGAGAATGTTATTTTTGGTTTACAACCCGATTCGCAACGCTATTTTGACTACCACCATACGGCCATTGATAATTTAGAGGCCGTAAATAAACGCGAACTCGAACTGGGCGCTGCCACCATGGCCTCAATGTTGTATTTGTTTGATAAATACGGGATAAAATAAGGATTTGTAAGGATAAAAGGTGTTGTGTGGTATACTGAAAAATGAATGTTCGAAGAGCAGTTATCAAGAAGCTAAACACTTTGTATTACAGAGAAGTGAAAGAATATAAAATTGAAATACTTTCATTTTTATCAAACCTGATTTTCTACGGACAATTCCTACGCACCTATGCAGGGGTTTACCTCCCCCACCACAGCAGCGCCCACTATCCCCGCATTATTTTGGGCTCGGGCCAAAGCAAGTGGTGTTTTAGAGTCGAGATATTTTTCAAATTTATGAAATTTATTACTGATGCCGCCGCCTAAAATTATTAAATCGGGGGCACAAACAGTATGGACATAACTGAGAAAATAGTTAAAACGTTTACTCCATTTTTTATAACTCAAATCCTCTTTTTTACGAGCGGCATCAGAGGCGTATTGTTCTATGAGCTGGCCATCTTTATACAGCATTTGGCCCAGTTCAAAATTGGGTAAAAGTTGGCCATTAAAAAAAGCACCGGATCCGATGCCTGTACCCACTGTAATTGTTAAAACCAAACCCGATTTGTCTTTACCGGCACCGTAATGTATTTCGGCCAAGCCGGCCGCATCAGCGTCATTTATAACTGTAAAATTTAAGTCTGTGGTTTCAGAAAAAAGCGCTTCGGCGTTAAGACCAACCCAATCTTTGTGTAGATTGCCATGGGCTTGGCACACACCGTTTTTAATGATGGTAGGAAAACCACATCCTACAGAACCTTTCCAATTAAAAAAACCGACCAATTTTTTTATGGTGATGGCTACGTCATATGGTGTAGCGGGTTGGGGTGTGGGAATACGGTGTCTTTCTGAAACAAATTGTCCTGTGTTCAAATCGACTATAGCCCCTTTAATACCCGATCCACCAATATCAATACCTAAAACGTCCATTATTTTTATAATAAAAGCTTCAAATTAACGGAAATAAAATGAAATATTCTGAATTTTAGATCTAAAAAACAGACTATAATTCTACAATAATAGTCTCGTTAAAAATAACTAACTTTGCAAAACTAAAAAAATCGCATAATATGAGTACTAAAACAGCTTCTTCTAATAATACGCAATTATCTTTTGAGCAATTTAAAAAAGAAGTATTGCACGATTATAAAGTAGCGGTATTAAGCAGAGAATGTAGCTTGTTAGGACGCAGAGAAGTGTTAACGGGTAAGGCTAAGTTTGGTATTTTTGGCGATGGTAAAGAGGTGCCGCAATTGGCTTTAGCCAAAGCTTTTAAAAAAGGTGATTTTAGGTCGGGTTACTACCGCGATCAAACATTTATGATGGCCATCGGTGAGTTGACGCCACGACAATTCTTTGCAGGTTTATATGCACATCCGGATACCGAAGCCGATCCTATGTCTGGCGGCAGACAAATGGGCGGGCATTTTGCAACCCATAGTTTAGATACCGATGGAAATTTTAAAAATTTAACAGAACAATACAATTCAACCGCAGATATTTCGCCAACAGCGGGTCAAATGCCTCGTATGTTGGGTATTGCGCAAGCTTCAAAACTTTATAGGCGTTTGCCTAATTTAAAAAATCCAAAATTTTCGGTTAATGGTAATGAAGTGTCTTGGGGAACGATAGGTAATGCCAGTACTTCTGAAGGTGTGTTTTTTGAAACGATTAATGCCGCCGGAGTGTTACAAGTACCTATGGTTGTTAGTGTGTGGGATGATGGTTATGGCATTTCTGTTCCGGCCAAATATCAAACCACAAAAGAAAGTATATCAGAAGTTTTAAACGGCTTTAAACGTACCGAAGATGTTAAAGGATATGAAATATTTGTTGTAAAAGGCTGGGATTATCCACAACTTATAGCTGTGTATAACAAGGCCTCAAAAATAGCGAGAGAAGAACATGTACCCGTTTTAATTCATGTTACAGAGTTAACGCAACCGCAAGGACATTCTACTTCAGGTTCTCACGAAAGGTATAAAACGGTAGAACGCTTGGCATGGGAAAAAGCCCATGATTGTAATGTGAAAATGCGTGAATGGATAATTGATTTTGAACTGAAAGATGCAGAGGGTAATATGTTGCGGTTTATCGATTCGGAAGAAGAATTAATCGCCATAGAAAAAGCGGCAAAAGCCGAAGTTAATAAAGCCAAAAGAGAAGCTTGGAGCGCTCTTTTAAATCCCGTAAGGATACAAAGAGATTTTATGGTACAGCTTATTGATAAGCTTTCGGGTAAAAGTAAAAACAGTGTCTTTATAAATAAATTAAAGAAGGATTTATTAGAAACAGAATTTCCAGAAAGAAAAGATGTGTTGTCTGTGGCCAGAAAAACGCTAGTCCTTTTAAGAGATGAACAATTTACCGAAAAAGAACAGTTACAAAATTGGATTAAAAAATACAAAAATACCGAGCAAAAGAGATACAGTTCACATTTGTATAGTCAGACCTCGAAAAAAGCCTCAAACATAAAAGAAGTAAAACCTATTTATGATGACAGTAGTGAGTTGGTTGATGGGAGAATAATTATAAAAGACAATTTTGACAAGCTGTTTTCTAAAAATAGTAATCTATTTATTTTTGGTGAAGATTCCGGAAATATTGGTGATGTCAATCAAGGTTTGGTGGGGCTTCAACAAAAATATGGCAAATTAAGAGTGGCCGATACAGGGATAAGAGAGGCTACTATTTTGGGTCAGGGTATAGGTATGGCACTTAGAGGCTTACGACCAATCGCCGAAATACAATATTTAGATTACTTATTATACGGATTACAGCTGTTAAGTGATGATTTGGCAACACTTCATTACAGAACTGTTGGCAAACAAAAAGCGCCGTTAATTGTACGGACACGAGGTCACAGATTAGAGGGAATTTGGCACTCCGGATCACCTATGGGGGCTGTGGTACATCTCTTGAGGGGTATGAATATTTTAGTGCCGAGAAATATGACCAAAGCAGCAGGGTTTTATAATACCTTGCTTGAAAGTGATGAACCCGCTTTAATTGTCGAAAATCTTAATGGCTACCGTCTTAAAGAAAAAAAACCACTCAATTTTGGAGCGTTTAGAACACCTGTTGGTGTTATAGAGGTCGTTAAGGCAGGACGTGATATGACAGTTGTTTCTTATGGTTCAACATTAAAAATTGTACAAGATGTTGTAAAAGATTTAAATCAGGTAGATATAGATATAGAAATTATAGATGTACAAAGTTTGTTGCCTTTTGACATACATCACGACGTGGTAAAAAGTATTCAAAAAACCAATAGGTTGGTTATTATTGACGAGGATGTACCGGGGGGTGCTTCGGCATATCTCATGCAAGAAATTCTAGAAAAACAAAATGCCTACTTGTATTTAGATAGTAAACCTGTGACATTAACAGCTAAAGAGCACAGAGCCGCCTATGGTACCGATGGCGATTATTTCTCAAAGCCAAATGCCGATGATATTTTTGAAACTATTTACAAAGTAATGCACGAAGCAAACCCGTCTAAATACAAGGCTCTCTATTGAGCTAAAAAATAAATAAATTACTTTTAAAAGCGCCTATATAGGCGCTTTTTTTGTTAAAAAAGCACCAAAAGTTACGAAAAATATATTTAATAAGGGTTGATATATGTCATAGATAATGTGAGAAAAAGGCTATAATTTTGAGAATCTTTAAATTAAGACTTAATATTCACATATAAAAATAGTATAATGGCAAAAGTTAAGGGAGCAATTGTTGTTGACACAGAGGTGTGTAAGGGCTGTGAAGTTTGCATGCCTGTCTGTCTTGAAGACGTCATAAGGATGTCAAAAGAAGTAAACCGAAAGGGGTATCATTATGCCTATATGGAAAAGCCGGAAGCATGTACAGGATGTACTAATTGCGCAATAGTTTGTCCGGACAGGGCAATTGCTGTTTACAGAGTAAAAATATCAGCATAAATTTTTAAAAAAGTTTAAAATGTCAGAATTAAAATTAATGAAAGGGAATGAAGCCCTGGCAGAAGCGGCCATCAGAGCCGGTGTCGATGCTTATTTTGGCTACCCTATAACACCTCAAACAGAAATCATAGAATATTTAATGACAGAAAGACCCGAAAAAAGAACGGGTATGGTTGTGCTACAGGCAGAGAGCGAATTAGCGGCCATAAATATGGTTTACGGTGCAGCGAGTACAGGAAAAAAAGTGATGACCTCGTCATCAAGTCCCGGTATATCACTTAAACTGGAAGGCATTTCTTATATGGCCGGTGCCGAATTGCCTGCGGTTATAGTAAATGTGGTAAGAGGCGGTCCGGGTTTAGGAACCATTCAGCCTTCGCAAGCCGATTATTTTCAATCTGTTAAAGGTGGTGGACACGGTGATTATAAATTATATGTTTTAGCACCGAGTTCTGTACAAGAAATGTCAGATTTTGTAGAAGATGCTTTCGAGATAGCCTTTAAATACAGATGTCCGGTGTTAATCCTTTCAGACGGCTTAATAGGTCAGATGATGGAAAAAGTTGCGTTGCGCCCTCAAAAGAAACGCTTGACGGATGAAGAAGTTATTAAAAGATACGGCAGTTGGGCTACAACAGGTAAAAAAGGACGCGAACGTAATATCATAACCTCACTTGATTTACAATCGGAAAAAATGGAAGCACGCGTCCACAGACTTATGGAAAAATACGCACAGATGGAAAGAGAAGATACGCGGTTTGAAGAAGTAGATTGTGACGATGCCGACTATTTAATTGTGGCATACGGATCTAGTGCACGAATCAGTCAAAAAGCAGTTGAATTAGCCCGAAATAAGGGTATAAAAGTAGGTTTATTACGTCCTATAACACTGTTTCCTTATCCCAAAAAGCGTCTGTTTGAATTGGCACAACAGGTAAAAGGGATTTTAAGTGTAGAATTAAATGCGGGTCAGATGGTTGAAGATGTAAAACTATCTGTAGAACACAAAGTACCTGTAGCACATTTTGGCAGAACAGGCGGCATTATTCATACACCCGAAGAAATTTTAGAAGCTTTAGAACAAAAAATTATAAAAAATGGAAGTATTAGACATAATAAAACCAGAGAACCGAGTTTATTGTAAAACAAAATTGATGACAGACTGTAGTCTGTCATACTGCCCTGGTTGCGGACATGGCACAGCTCACAATATAACGATGGAGGTGATTGATGAAATGGGGATTTCTGAAGATACGATTGGTGTGGCTCCTGTAGGTTGTTCGGTTTTAGCCTATGATTTTATGAATATTGATATAACGCAAGCGGCTCACGGACGCGCTCCGGCTGTGGCAACGGCTATAGCCAGAACTTGGCCCGGTAAGTATGTATTTACTTATCAAGGCGATGGCGACTTAGCGGCGATTGGTACAGCCGAGACTATTCATGCCTGTAATCGCGGTGAGAATATTGTCATTATTTTTGTGAATAATGGTATTTATGGGATGACGGGTGGTCAAATGGCTCCTACAACTTTAGAAGGCATGAAATCATCTACATCGCCCTACGGCAGAGATATTGAAACTATGGGATCCCCTTTAAAAATGACAGAGTTAATCGCCAATCTTCCGGGGACTTATTATGTTACACGTCAGGCAGTACACACACATAAGCATGTGAGGAAAGCTAAAAAGGCCATTCGTAAAGCGTTTGAAAACATTAAATTAAAAAAAGGACTCTCATTTGTTGAGGTTGTTTCCAATTGTAATTCGGGCTGGAAAATGACACCACTTGAATCTAATATTTGGATGGAAGAAAACATGTTTCCTTATTTCCCTCTTGGGGATATAAAAGTTGACGGTAAATTAAAATAATGAAAACTATGACAGAAGAAATTATTATTGCAGGTTTTGGCGGACAAGGCGTTTTGTCTATGGGGAAAATTTTGGCCTATAGTGGTATTATGCAAGATAAAGAAGTGAGTTGGATGCCTTCTTATGGGCCGGAAATGCGTGGCGGTACAGCAAATGTGACCGTTATTTTGAGTGATGAACGCATAAGTTCACCTTACCTAAAAGTATTTGACACAGCCATTATTTTGAACCAACAATCTATGGATAAGTTTGAAAGTAGTGTTAAACCGGGAGGCGTTTTGTTGTACGATCCTAATGGCATTACAGCGCATCCAACAAGAACAGATGTAGATATTTATCAAATAAAGGGTAATAAATTGGCTTCGGATATGGGTAATACAAAAATATCTAATATGATAATTTTAGGGGCTTTTTTAAAAATTAAGCCTGTTGTAAAATTAGAAAACGTGATAGAAGGTCTTAAAAAATCATTGCCCGAAAGATATCACCATCTTATTCCGTTAAATAAAGAAGCTATTACCAAAGGGATGAAAAATGTGAACCCCTATAGTGTAGAGAATAGTTTTGTGTAAAGTATCAGAAATGTTTTTAACAACTCAGTTTTAGTATTCAAGGCTTCACTTTAAGTGAGGCCTTGAATTGTTTAAAGCCAATATGTTATAAAAACAGCTGTTTTAGAGAGGTAAATCTTTTTTGGAATTTAAAAGAATCCACGTTTCATAACCTTAATAACCGAAGCAATATCTGTGGTCAAAATAAAGCGTATTTTGGTGTTGTAATTAGGTTGTGCAATTTCCCAACCATTGTTAGAGTAGAAAGGAAAATAAACTTCAAATAATTCATGGGCAATATTTAAACGCATGCCACTATCATACAAAAAGTGCATTTTTTCGCCTTTGTTTTTAACCAAACCAAAATCGGTATAAACTTCGGCATAGCGCCAAATACTGATACTTTGGTTAGTTGTTAAGATAAATTGATTGGCAAAATTGTGCGATAATTTAGATTTAAAGCCCCCTTCGTTTAGTATTATTTGTTGGCTTAAAAAACCTGAAGTTTCTGAACGTCCCAAATAATTATAATCGAAAAGATAATCGGTTGGTTTATCTAAGGCAAAACTAAAAAAGTTACCTTGTGTTTTGTTATGAATAAAAGTACCGGCAAAAAGCCTAAAGTCAATCTGTCTGTTTTTGTCGGTTAATTTGCGATACCTAAAATCGAAAGAAATTTTACTGAATTTTTTATCGAGTTGTAAGTCGAAATAATATCTTAAATCGCGTACAATTTCGGGCTTGCTAAAACCATATCGCAAATTCAGAACGTCGTATTTACTGATATCTGTTGGGTCAGAATAAATATTTTTTTCACGATTTACAGAAACAAATCGCAACATTAAAGCTTTTCCACCAACATCACGAAGGCTTTTTCGGTTAAATTCGATGGCTATAAACGGTGTTATTTTACTGAATAATAAATCGGGGGCATAATGAAAACTACTACCCGAAATACCGGCGCTAATTTGATAAATACTGGAATTTTCGGGAAGATATTTGTATTTTGCTGAAAACGATCCTGTGATGGTTTTGCTTTTAAAGCCATAAGTAGGCGTTATTTTATAAAGAAAGTTTTTATTTAAAAAGGTTTCGTTATAAATTCTTGGCCCTAAAATTAAGCCGTCGTAAAAGTTATAATTTCCATAGACATTATAAAAAACCTGATTGTAATAAGGGTCTTCAATATCTTTTAAGAAGCGAAATTGTAAAGGTCTGTTAAAAAGACTTTTATTAAGTTTTTTCCAGTTGTTGCTCAGATTTAATTCCGGATATAAATAGTCGTAGTTTAGTACGACCTTATCAATATCTTTTTTTGGAATTTTAACTGTTCTAAGAGAATCAATCCCTGAAAACCACTTTTTGTACCGGACGGATTTACCTTTAATGCCATACAGAGACACGGGTGTTGTAATATTGCGTTTGTTTTTAATAGTGACGACAATTGAATCGCCTGTTATTTGTGCCTTGCTTATGGTATAGTCAATTTTTTTACTGGTGTGGATGTAATCGTTAAAAAACCAAGATATGTCTTTATTCGTTTTAGATTTTAGAAGCTTTTCAAAGTCAAGACTCGACACTTTTTTGAGTTTAAATTTTCTGTAAAAATTTTTGATTGTTTGTTTTAAAACAGCATCGCCTAAATAAGCTTCTAAATACTTTAAGCCCATCCCGGCTTTGTATTTGTTCACAATTTTTCGATTAAAATTTGAAAGTGAATCGGTTCGGGTAGTTAAAGCCTGATCTAAATTTTTTCGGGCGGCAAATTGATATACAAAAGGATATTTACTGTTAAAATTCAGTTTGGCAATATTAAAACTCCTGAGTCCCCACATTTTAGACAAATTACCAATAGCTTTAACATCTTTGTAATAGGTGTTAACATATTGTATCATCAAATAAGTTTGTAATCCGTCGGCCAGCCAAGCATCGTTTCTTAAATTAAAAAGCAAACTGCGGTCTATAAATTTTTCTGACAGGGCTTTAAACATTTTTATATCCCACTCAAAAGTATCGTTAAACGGATGAAAAGCTTTTGGTAACTGATTAAAGCCGTAAATAGGATTTTTATCGTAGGCTGCTTGCGTAAGTACAATTTTGGGGTAGGGAAAATCACCTAAATTATCTTCTATAAAGTTAAAAGCTCTGTTTAAAATTTGCGATTTTAATTCTTTGTTTAAGTTTGTACTTTGGATATCTGTATAGATAGCTACCTCAGATGTACTAAATTCTTCAAAATTATTATCAATTCTCAAATATATTTCGGCATCATTGGTTGTGCTGCACTGCATTTCATAATGCAATAAATTATTTTTTAAAATACTACTTGTTATGTGTAAGTTAGAGGTTAATGTAAACCTTGCGGGTGCAGTAAACGATATGTTGTAATTATAAGGCTCGCTATATAAATCGTCCAGATTTATATTTTCCATTGTTTGCCAACGGCCATTTTGGTACACAGCAGGAATAAGATACCAATATTTTAAATAATAATTATAAACACCGGCACCGTATCCTGTAAAGATAATATCGGGTAATTTAACTTTGTATGTAGCATCTATAACCGTTGTTTGATTTGGTAGCAAAGGTTTTTTAAGTGGAATTTTTAAGATGTCACTTTCGTCTTGGGTGTTTACTGATACAGGATTATAATTTTCTTGGATACTTATTATTTTGGTAAAACCTCTTCTCGATTTTTCTGCAAAGTGTAACCGGTGGTCGTAATCGTCTAGAAGACGTTTTGATAAAGTTGTTTTCCTGTTTCTAAAACTATTAGGCCAGTTGTGGAGATAAATAAATTTTAAGGTATCTTTAGAAGTGTTTGTGTATTTTATTTCTTGCTGTATATTTAATGTGTTGTCAGCTGTTTTTAGGGTCGCTTTTATTTTAATAGCATTGTCTTGAGCAACTGTCTGTAACCCTAAAAAGCATAGAATAAAAAGGATGATTAGGGTGTGTTTTTTCAAGGCAATTTTATAAATTTTAAAGGTTTAACCGTTTTAATAGATCCAATTTTTAAATAGTAAATGCCGGGTTTTAAATTGCTGACATTGTATTTTAACGTATTTGAGCTTGTTATTATTTTACGTAACACTATTTGTCCTAACGGGTTGTAAACTTCCAGAGTTTTTCCGTTAAAATTAGCGTTAAGCTGTATTTCTAACCAATTGTTTACCAGATTCCCACGATTAAATACAATAGGTTGCAATAGTACTTGTTTTTTTACATCCAGAGTATTTTGAGGTGTTTGTAACTGCATCACCACAGGTAAATGATCGCTCATATAAAATAAGTTATCCCGTACAGTTTGAGAATAAGTGCCGGAACAACTGGTATCGTTGATGCTTTTGTTAAAGCAATTGGCATTATTGCCATAAGCTTTGTAGCTCCCGGGAACGTAATAAAAATCAGAGCTGGTTTGTAAGTTTTTTGACATTAAAATAAAGTCAAACCGATCGTCGAGGTTACCACCTGCACCGATGGTATTTCCCAAATTGTCAGTAAATGAATACGATCTTGTAGATTGCGTGTGTACTTCTTTATAACTACTGTTATTGTGCCAGTTACCCGGGCGGTTTGCAGGGTCAACCAAAACAATAGCATTGGTATTGTCTAACAATTCCTGATAGGCGGGTTCTGCGCTGGTATATAGGTTAAAGTCACCTCCTAAAAGTATAAAATGATTACTGGGAATACTTTCTAAAGCTCGTGTAAACCCTAAAACCATAGTTAGCCTTTTATTTTCGTTAGTACTGCCTTGAGAGGCTTTTAGATGTGCTACAAAAACGTCTAAAAATATTGGATTTGTAGCCATATTTACAGTTTTAAGCTTAAAAGTGTAATGGGTAATATCTCTTACAATTGTTATTATTTCTGTTTGATTTATGAGCTCTAATTTATGTGAATTATAAAATACTAATTGTTGTAATCCTTGATAAGAGCTTGATTGATTGGCTACAAAGGCTGCTCTGGCATAGCGATTGTCTGTTGTTTGCAATGAGGTATTGAGAATAATGTTAGCCCCTGCTTCGGTTTGTAATTCACATACCATAAAAATATCGGGCTGAATACCGTTTATAAGAGATTTTAAAATAGTACTTCTGTTAGAGGGAGGGGCTTCGGGAAATTCTAATAAATTGTACGACATTACTTTTATCTGCGTTTGAGAAAATACTGTCAACGAAAAAACCAAACTTAAAAACAGAAGGCGTATTTTCATAAATATTTTGGCTAAAAGTTGGGTTTTAAACTGTATTTGTCATAGAATTTTGTGAAGTGCTCTACGGCTTCGTCGGCAGTATCAACAATTCTAAACAGGTCTAAATTTTCTGCACTAATAGTGTTGTATTTTTTTAAGAGAGTACCGGTTAACCAATCTAAAAGACCTTGCCAATATTCGGTTCCCACAAGCACAATAGGGAAACGGCCAATTTTTTTAGTCTGAATTAAAGTGATGGCTTCAAACAGTTCGTCAAGTGTGCCAAACCCGCCGGGCATAACAACAAAACCTTGTGAGTATTTTACAAACATGACTTTTCTAACAAAGAAATAATCGAATTCTAAATTTTTATCTTTATCGATATACGGATTAAAATGCTGCTCAAAAGGAAGTTCTATGTTTAATCCTACAGAAATACCTTTACCGCGGTAGGCACCTTTATTACCGGCTTCCATAATACCCGGTCCGCCACCGGTTACCACACCAAAACCGTGTTGAGTTAGTTTATAAGCAATTTCTTCGGCAAGGATATAATTGAAATCGGTGGGCTTGTTTCTGGCTGATCCGAATATACTTACACAAGGGCCAATACGGCTTAATTGTTCGTAACCATTAACAAACTCTGCCATAATTTTAAAAATAGCCCACGAGTCGTTAGATTTTATTTCACTCCACGATTTACGTTTTAATTTATCTAATATTCTTTTATCTTCATCTGGTGACATAATCCTTATTTTTTAGAGATTAAAAGCGCAAATTTAAAATTAAAAGTGCCTGCTAAATTAATTCTTTTTTTAGGAACCTGGCTGTATAGCCTTTGTTAAATTTTACCAAGCTTTCAGGAGTACCCTCGAATAAAATTTCACCACCTTTTTTACCTCCTTCTAAACCGATGTCAATTACATGGTCGGCCAGTTTTATAACATCTAGATTATGTTCTATTATTAAAACGGTATTTCCTTTATTAACCAGTTTGTTGAGTACTTTCATCAAGACGTTTATATCTTCGAAATGAAGCCCTGTAGTGGGTTCATCTAGAATGTAAAAAGTATTCCCTGTATCTTTTTTAGAAAGTTCCGCCGCCAGTTTTATACGTTGGGCTTCGCCGCCCGATAATGTTGTAGAAGCTTGTCCTAATGTTATATAACCCAAACCAACATCTTGAATTGTTTTTAACTTTTTATAAATTTTAGGGATGGCTTCAAAAAAGATAACACTTTCGTTGAGAGTCATTTCTAAAACATCTGAAATAGATTTTCCTTTATAACGGATTTCTAAAGTTTCTCGGTTAAACCGTTTCCCTTGACAGGTCTCACATTCAACACTTACATCGGGTAAGAAATTCATTTCTATAACCCTAACACCACCACCTTGACAGGTTTCGCAACGACCGCCTTTAACGTTAAAAGAAAAGCGTCCGGCTTTATAACCTCTAATTGACGCTTCCGGTGTCTTTGTAAATAAAGTGCGTATTTCGCTAAAAACACCTGTGTAAGTTGCGGGATTTGAGCGCGGTGTTCTGCCAATGGGCGATTGGTCTATATCTATAACCTTATCAATGTGTTCAAGTCCTTCTACACTTTTATAGGGCATAGGTTTTTTAACCGATTTATAAATGTATTGGTTTAGAATAGGATACAAAGTCTCATTAATAAGTGTTGATTTACCACTACCCGAAACACCTGTAACACAAATCATTTTACCTAAAGGGAGGGAAATTGTAGCATTTTTTAAATTATTACCTGTGGCTCCTTTTAAAATAATTGATTTGCCGGTACCTAAACGTCTTTTTTTGGGTACTTCGATGTGTTTTTTACCACTTAAATAGTCGCCGGTTAATGAATTGTGTTTTAAAAGTTCTTTTGGCGAACCACTGCTAATTATTTGGCCACCATGTCTGCCGGCTCGTGGGCCGATATCAATGACAAAGTCGGCACTTAAAATCATGGCGGCATCGTGTTCTACAACAATTACCGAATTGCCTAAGTCGCGTAATTTTGATAAAGAATCTATAAGTCTTTTATTATCGCGTTGATGTAAACCAATACTGGGCTCGTCTAAAATGTACAAAACACCTACCAGTTGCGAGCCAATTTGTGTAGCCAAACGTATGCGCTGAGCTTCGCCACCCGAAAGCGATTTGGCACTGCGGCTAAGTGATAAATAAGACAGACCCACGTCTAATAAAAATGAAATACGTGTTTTTATTTCTTTTATAATTTCATCGGCTATTAAATGCTGTGTAGCAGTGAGTTTACTGTCTATTTTATCGAACCATATTTTTAGTTCTTGAAGGTCGAATTTAACAATTTCTGCAATTGATTTATCAGCAATTTTAAAATTTAACGACTCTTTTTTAAGACGATTGCCGTGGCAATCCGGACAACTAATATCATCCATAAAGTTTTTAGCCCAACGTCTGATAGACGTTGATTCGCTGTTGTGGTACTGTTGTTCAATAAAATTAACAATACCTTCAAAATCTATGCTGTAGGTACGTGTAATACCTAAGGCTTTAGAGGCGATGTCAAATTTTTCGTTACCGCCGTATAATATTATATCGAGGGCTTTTTTAGGAATCTTATTTATAGGGTCAGAAAGTGAAAATTTATAACGCTCGGCTATCAGTATCAACTGTTTGAAAATCCAAGAAGACTTTTGCTCGCCAATGGGTTTTATACCCCCCTGTTTAATTGATAAAGTAGGATCTGGAATAACTTTTTTTAAATTAACCTTAGGCAAATTACCCAATCCGTTACAAGTGGGGCAAGCCCCTTTTGGCGAATTAAATGAAAAAGAATTTGGCTCGGGTTTGGCGTACGAAATACCCGACTCTTGACACATTAAATTCCGACTAAAATAACGCGGGTTTTTATTGCCGTCCTCTAAAATTAGAATTGTGTCATCGCCGTGATACATAGCTGTTTCTAACGATTGGTTAAAGCGTTTCTCGTTTTTAGAATCAATTAGAATTTGGTCTATAACAATTTCTACATCGTGAGTTTTATAGCGGTCTAAACGCAAGCCTTTAGATATTTCGGTAACTGTGCCATCAATGCGAACATAGATAAAACCTTGTCTAGAAATACGTTCAAAAAGTTCACGATAATGACCTTTTCGAGATTTGACGACAGGGGCAAGTATCTGAACTTTTTTACCGTTAAAATCATCAAAAATGATGTCTTTTATTTGTTCATCTGTATAACTCACCATTTTTTTGTCGGTCACATAAGAATAAGCGTCACCGGCTTTAGCGTATAAGAGTCGCAGAAAATCGTAAATTTCTGTTATAGTGCCAACCGTAGAGCGCGGACTTTTATTCGTGGTTTTTTGTTCAATGGCAATAACAGGCGAGAGGCCGTTTATTTTATCAACTTCGGGCCGTTCCAACCCACCTAAAAATTGACGGGCATAAGCCGAAAAAGTTTCGATATAGCGGCGTTGCCCCTCGGCATAAATGGTGTCAAAAGCCAAAGACGATTTGCCACTCCCACTCAGTCCGGTAATAACCACCAGTTTTTCTCTGGGAATAGTGACATCAATATTTTTAAGATTATGAACACGAGCCCCTAATATTTCTATATTTTCTAGTTGATTTGACATTAAAATTACAAAAACGCCAAAGATAGCCAATTAGCTTTAAAATTGAGCTTAGATGTAGGTTGTAATTTTAAAAAATACTAAATTGCAGCAAAATATACAGTTTGACAAAATGATACATAAAACCCGACATTTTTTTGAAAAAAGAGGTTTTGCCGTCTCTTCGAGATTGGCAGACAGATTGGGAATCAGCGTAAAAAATGTCCGTCTGTTTTTTATTTATATATCTTTTATTACCTTAGGTTTTTGGTTTGGTGTTTATTTGACGCTGGCTTTTTTGCTGCGATTAAAAGATATGATTTATACCAAAAGAAGCTCTGTTTTTGATTTATGACCATAATTTATAAACTTAAAAAACCACTCTTTTTTTTACTTATAGTTCTTGCTATTGGCGTTGTTGGATTTATAATTATATCGAATGTGTCTTTTATAGATGCTTTATATATGACGGTAATAACAGTTTCTACCGTAGGATTTAGAGAGTTGCATCCGTTTAATGAAACAGAAAAACTATTTACAATATTCTTAATTTTAACGAGTTTAGGCGTTTTAGGTTACGTAGTGTCAGTAGTGTCAGAATACATAGCAAATAATAAATTTGTAGAAGAATTAAAGCTCAAAAAAGTGGAAAAAAAAATAAAAAAATTAGTAAATCACACTATTGTTTGCGGTTATGGACGTAATGGTAAACAAGCAGTATCTAAATTGTCACATTATAAAAAATCATGTGTGGTAATTGAAAATAACGAAGAAACATTACAAGAACTTAGAGACTTAGATATACTCTATATACAGGGCGATGCTACAAATGATCAAATACTCGTTAAAGCGGGTATAGATAAAGCCAACAGTTTAATTACAGTTTTGTCTAACGATGCCGATAATTTATTTGTAGTGATTAGTGCCCGCCAATTAAAAAAGAATTTGGTTATTATCAGTCGCGCTTCTGATGACTCAAGTAGTAAAAAACTTAAAATTGCAGGCGCCGATAGGGTTATAATACCCAATAAATTAGGCGGTCAACATATGGCATCATTAGTTGTGACACCCGATTTGGTAGAATTTATAGACAATCTATCTATAGAAGGCCACAGCACGACAAACCTTGAAGAAATTATGGTAGAGCAATTGCCTAAAGAATATCTAAACAGTTCTATTGGCGAATTGGATTTACGAAAAAAGACGGGATGTACTGTTATAGGCTTTAAAAAAGCCGATGGCGAATTTGTCATAAATCCCGATGCCAGTATTAAATTACAGCCAAAATCTAAACTCATTGTTTTAGGGCAACCCAGTCAAATATTAAAATTCAGACAAACCTTTTAAATGACGTCTATTCTTATAACAGGAAGTAATGGTTTGCTGGGGCAGACCTTAGTCAACAGATTGCTAAAGTCTAATTACAGAATTATAGCCTTGTCAAGAGGAGAAAACAGAAATATAAATTTACAAGGAGACACCTATTACGATATAGATCTAACACTGTCAGAAGAACTCAATAATATTTTGCAAAAAGAGAAGCCAAATTTTATAATTAATACGGCAGCTATAACCAATGTAGATTATTGTGAAACCCACCAACAAGAATGTGATGCTGTAAATATAGACTTGGTGAAAACATTGATAAAAGCTTCAGAAAAGTTTAAAACACATCTTATACATATATCTACAGATTTTGTTTTTGACGGGGCAGTAGGTTATTATAAAGAAGATGATAAGACAAATCCACTTAATTATTATGGGTTAAGTAAGTTAAAATCTGAGCAATTGTTTAAAAATACAAGCATATCCCACACCATATTGAGAACTATTTTGGTTTTTGGCATCCTGCCGAATTTAAAACAGGCTAATATTTTATTGTGGTTACTCGATAAAATGAAAAACAAGAGACCTTTAACAATGGTCAATGACCAATTGCGCATGCCAACCTATGTAGAAGATTTGGCATCGGCTTGTATAGCGGCGGTAGAATTAAAAAAGCAAGGACTCTACCATATAAGCAGTAAAGATATGATGAATATGTACGAACTTGCTGTTAAGGTAGCCGAAGTATTTGGGTTTAACACCGATACAATTACCGCTATACCAACAGAAAAATTACACCAACCGGCTTTGCGTCCAAAAATTACAGGATTTAACATACAAAAAGCACAAAAAGAGCTCTTTTTTATACCTAAGCGTTTTAAGTCGGCACTCTTAGAGCTAAAGAGTAAAGCATAGCACCTGCGTTGTTAATAACTTTAGCGTTTGTTTCATTTTTAAAAAGCATAAAATAATTACATTTGTACCCCTTTAAAATTAAAGGAATCAGACAAATATTTAACAGACAAAATAAGCTATCAAAAAATATCAAATTTTTTTAGAGAAAGGCATTGTTGGTTAAGAAAAGAGTTTTA
>CAZMBM010000016.1:0-24983 GCA_964564475.1 uncultured Flavobacteriaceae bacterium
TTTAAAAACTTTTGCCGTAAAATACCCTGTTAAAATAGCTAATAAATTGTGGACGATAACTAAAAATAAAACAACAAAAATATATTGTTTAAGAACGCTAAAATTAATAATTATGGCTATGGCTACAAGTCCTATAAAAATACTAATTGATAATATTTTTAAAGGTTTGGCAACTTTATGAGCCAGTTTAGGCAAATAGTTAGCGGCTGTCATTCCCAAAATAAGGGGGACACCCAAAATAAGGGCAATAACATTTATAAGCTCATAAGGGTTGAGTTCTATACTCTTTAAAATATTTGCTGTGGGGGCATATAGGTTGCTCCACAATTCAAAATTAAAGGGTGTGAGAAACATAGCCAATAAAGTAGAAAAAGCTGTAAGGCTGATAGAAAGGGCTGTATTTCCTTTAGCCAATTTGGTCATAAAGTTAGAAATATTACCTCCCGGACATGCCGCTACCAAAAACATACCCAAAGCAATACTGGGCTGCGGTTTGACAATACTTACCAAAACAAATGTCAGGGCAGGCAGTAAAATAAATTGAGATAAAAATCCTATTATAACGGGTTTGGGTTTGCCTGCAAGCAATTTAAAATCTTTTATTCTGACATCTAAAGCCACACCAAACATTATTATAGCCAGGCTGAGGTTTAAAAGCCAAACGGTATCTTGACTAAAATGAACCTGTACATTGTTTAGAATATTTTCCAATAGTTTAGTTATTAAATATATATGATAAAATATTGGCGCCCATTTCTAAAGCCTTAGTTCTGATTTCTAAAGGGTCGTGATGCACTTCTGCCACTTCCCAACCATCGCCTAAATCACTTTCGTAATCGTAAAAAACAACGAGGCGTCCTTTGTAAAAAATACCGAATCCTTGTGCCGGTTTACCGTTGTGTTCGTGAATTTTTGGCAAACCTTTTTTAAAATAAAATTTTTGATGATAGATAGGATGACTGATAGGTAGTTCTACAAAATCTTTTTTGGGAAATACTTTTTTCATTTCCCTGCGGATGTATTTATCCAAGCCGTAATTGTCAGAAATATGAAGAAAACCACCCGAAATAAGGTATTTTCTCAAATTAGACGCTTCGTCATCACTAAAATAAACATTGCCATGACCCGTCATGTCAATATAAGCGTAATTAAAAATATCGGTGCTTCCGGGTGTAACTGTTTCTACATTTTCAGATATTCCGGTGTCATTATTGGCATTTGAAAAGCGTATTAAATTAGGTAGTGCTGTTGGATTAGCGTACCAATCACCCCCGCCCCCGTATTTTAAGACGGCCAATTTTTGAGCGCTAATCAGGCTAGTGCTCACTAAAAATAATACAAAAAAGGATATGTGTTTTACCATATAATTTAAGTGTTTATAAATGCTATGCTGTGACAGGCTACAATACCTGCTGTTTCTGTTCGCAATCTAGTTTTACCCAAAGATACAGGTTTAAAATTATTTTGCAGAGCTATTTTTATTTCATGTTTAGAAAAATCGCCTTCGGGACCAATTAAAATAAACAAATTTTCTTTGGGCTTTACAATGTCTTTTAACAGTATTTTCTCTTGATCTTCGCAATGGGCTATGAGTTTTAAATCGGTATGATTTTGTGATATAAAATCAGAAAAGGATGTTAGCTTGTTTAAAACAGGAAACCTAAAGTGGAGCGATTGTTTAGAAGCCGATACAATTATTTTCTCAAGCCGCTCGGGTTTAATTATTTTTCGTTCAGAATGTTCGCAGAGTATCGGTGTAATTTTATCGATACCTATTTCGGTGACTTTTTCAAGAAACCATTCAAAACGTTCAATATTTTTGGTAGGAGCTATGGCAATGTGTAATGTGTAGTTTCGTTCTCTTTTTTTTGATTCAATTTTTATAATATTGACGCTACAGTGTTTTTCGTGAGCTTTGTAAATTTTACCGCAAAAAAGAAGTCCTTTGCCGTTGGTAATGTTTAGAATTGTTCCTTCTTTTTTACGTAAAACTTTAACAATATGCCGACTTTCAATTTTGTCGAAAGTGAGGGTTTTAGAGTTGTTATTTAAGAGGGCGTTGTAAAAAAGTTGCATAAATATTACAAAGGTTTAGTAAAAGTACAGCGTTTTTTATGGGTCACTTGACCAAATTTTTTCCAAATAGCGGCAATAGCTTTGTTATCGGCTAGTTCGGGTGTTCTGATAAAATTTTGGATGCCCATCCGTTTAAAAATTATTTGAAAATCCCTAAACATTATAGCATTAATACCTTTATTTTGATAATCGGGATGTACACCAATGAGATATGAAATAACATCTTTACAGTGATTTTTTGCATGTAATAAGTGAAAAATCCCAAAAGGAAATAATCTACCGTTGGCTTTTTGAAGAGCTCTAGAAAAGGAGGGCATGTTTATGCCAAAGCCAATCATTTTATTGTTTTGGTCAACAACAAATGTTATGAATTCCGGGTTTATAAAACTGAGATAGCGTTTTTTTATAAAGGCTTGTTGCTCTTTAGAAATAGGCACGAAAGAAGATAAAGGGGCGTAGCAGGTGTTAAATAAATCGAACATTTCATCGACATAAGGCATCAAATCTTTTGTTTTCTTAAAATTTAAACCTTTAACCTTATAGCGTTTTTCTACCATTTCGCTTATTCGCAGCAAAGGTTCAATTTGTACATTTTTAAAAGGAAATTTATTTTCTAAATATTCTTTTTCAACTTTAAAACCGCGTTTTAAGTAATGTTCTTTATAATAGGGATGGTTATACCAAGTTATCATAGTACCTATGTGGTCAAAACCGTATGTAAGTACACCAACCTTGTCTAGGTTAGAAAAACCGACAGGCCCTTCCATAAAATCGAGTTTATTTTCTAATCCAATGTCGCGTACTTTTTCAATTAATACTTTGCTTACCTCATAATCGTCAATAAAGTCAAACCAGCCAAAGCGCATTTTTTTTACTTTTTGGACATTTATTTCGGTCCAATTAATAATGGCAGCGATACGTCCTACAACTACACCGTTCTTATACGCCAAAAAGAAATCGGCTTGAGCCTCTTTAAAAACAGGATTTATACTTGGGTTAAAACTATCGAGTTCATCCTTAATTATAGGAGGTACCCAATAGGCATTATTTTTATACAGAGAGAAAGGAAACTTGACAAAAGCTTTGAGTTCTTTTTTTGTATTTACTTTTTTTATATGAATCATTTTAAGAGTCGTTTGACTTTTTTTTACGTTTTTTAAAGATATTTTTAAAAAGACCTTTCTTTTTTGTTCTTTTTTTTCGAGGGACTTTTTTTATACGCCGTTTGGTGGATTTAATACTTTTTGTATGTTTAAGAGCTTTAGATTTACGCATTCTTTTAGATTTTCTGTACAAATGTTGTAAGGCGTTTTTCTTTTTAGCACTGGCTTCTTTACCGCGATTCTTATCTTTGATAATATTATTTTTTGACTTTTCTTCAGATTTCTTTATAACATATTTACGGTGTTTGTCTATACGCCAAGACACCCCAAAACCTAAAAAGGCGCCAAGCGATTGCCCTTCGATTAAAAATCTTAAAGAGGCATCAAATTGTAAGTCTTTTGATTTTAAATAAGCCGCTCCGGCAGCAAACTGCATTTCATTGCCAAAATTGACATTGTAGCGCCCCATATTTTCTAAAAAGATAGAATATTTATCGTTTAGCGTATAGGTTTCTGTGATAATGTATGTGTATGACGCCTCTGATGTGCCTAATTTATCAGCAACAAAATTGCTGAGAATAACATATCTATTTGATAAATTATTTTGAAGATACACGGCTATTTTAGGGCTAATCCCCGAATTATAAAAACCGTCTACCATTGGTGTATTTATACCTAAATAAACACCTACACTGGGTATAAGCCTGTTTTTGTCAAACTGATTTCGCTTTTTCCAACTCCTAAATTCTTTAGAGTTGTCTTTGTATTCGGGTTTAAAAACCAAATATTTGGCGCCAAAGGTAAATTGGCTGGGACCGTTTATATTTTTGTAAGATGTGTAAATAGTACGAAAAGCTAATTTGTCGTATTGATAAACAACATCAAGGTCGAATTCTAGTTTTTCGTCAAAGGCACTGAATCTTAATGACAGCTCACTGCCAAAACGTTGTGGGTTAGAAAAGCGTTTTTTTATCTGCGTGCTGCGATAAAAAAAACCTGTTTCAACCTGAAACACATGAGATCCAACACTAAACGGACTCTGAGAAAGACTGGGTCTATTTGAATTGATAACGTCAGTGTATTGGGCCGTAATAAGTTGCGTAACACCGATAAGTAAAAAAAGCCAAAAACTTTTTTTCATCTGTACTTTATGCTTTATTTTTCAAATATAGCAGATTTTATCAATTTATACTCTTTAAGTTACAGGCAAATTAGTATTTTTGATACCTTATTGTTTTACAAATAAATTCAAATTTATGGGTTTACTGAGAACCATTTTAATTATTATAATCATTTACTACGGACTGCGGATTATCTCAAAATATATTTTACCTATTATTCTAAGACAGGCCGTGAACAAAGTTCAAAACAATATGAAAGAACAATTTGAACAACAACAAAAACCTAACAGACCTGTTGGCGAGACCAGTGTTGACTACGCCCCTAAAAATGATTCTAGCAACAACGAAGTAGGAGAGTATATTGATTTTGAAGAAGTTGACAAAGAAAAATCTAAAAAAAAGTAAATGAATTTTAAAAAATATCTACCTTATCTAACCGCAATTATAATATTTGCTATTGTGGCCTTGGCTTACTTTTATCCCGTTTTAGAAGGAAAAAAAATCTTACAAAGCGATATAGTACAATTTAAAGGCATGTCACATGAAGTGGTTCAGTTTAGAGACAAACATCACAGCGAACCCTATTGGACCAATGCGGCTTTTGGAGGGATGCCTACATACCAATTAAGTGCTTATTACCCTTTAAATTATATTCAGAAAATAGATAAAGTGTTTCGATTTTTACCGCGTCCTGCCGATTACCTTTTTCTGTATTTTTTGGGCTTTTTTATACTGTTAATGGTATTAAAAGTTGAATGGAGGTTAGCTGTTTTTGGTTCTTTGGCTTTTGGTTTTAGTACTTATTTTATCATCATTTTGGGTGTGGGACACAATGCCAAAGCCCATGCCATAGCCTATATGCCTTTTTTAATTTCGGGTGTT
This sequence comes from uncultured Flavobacteriaceae bacterium, assembly GCA_964564475.1. GTDB lineage: Bacteria > Bacteroidota > Bacteroidia > Flavobacteriales > Flavobacteriaceae > CG1-02-35-72. The sequence goes on from CAZMBM010000016.1 coordinate 5,183, forward strand.
TTGTTGATGTTTAAAAACAAACTTTTTAAAGGATTTGTTATAACGGCTTTGGCCACGGCACTTGAAATTTCAGCCAGTCACATCCAGATGACCTACTATTTATTCTTTATGTTACTCATTATAGGTGCCGTTTATTTGATGGAAGCTTATAAGAACAAAACACTCAAGGTGTATTTTAAACAGGTTGGCTTATTGGCTCTTGCGGGTATTTTGGCTTTAGGATTAAATGCCACGCCACTTATGGCCACATCGCAATATGCCCAGCACAGTACCCGTGGTAAAAGCGCCTTAACCATTACCCCTGACGGTAAAACCAAGACAGCAACAAAAGGCTTAGATACCGATTATATAACCCAATACAGCTACGGCATCTTAGAAACATTTAACCTTTTAGTCCCCCGATTTATGGGAGGCGCTTCTAACGAAAAGTTAGATCATAATTCTAACACTTATCGCTTTTTAAAGAATAAGGTCAATGTCAGTCAGGCCAAACAATTTGCTCAAAACGCACCGCTTTATTGGGGTAACCAGCCCATTGTGGCGGCACCGGCTTATATTGGTGCTATCGTCATTTTTCTCGCTTTACTGGGCTTTCTCCTTTTAAAAAATAAACATAAAAAGTGGTTGGTGACTGCCATTATTTTTGCCATTCTTTTGAGCTGGGGTAAAAATTTTGATATTTTAACCAACTTTTTTATCAAATATGTACCGCTTTACAACAAGTTTAGAGCGGTTTCTTCTATTCAAGTTATTGTCGAATTGTCTATGCCGCTTTTGGCAATTTTAGGTCTGTCACATTTTGTATCTGACAAAACAAGTAAAGCACTTAAATTAAAAAGTTTAAAATCGGCTTTATTGATAGTAGGAGGAACGCTGTTGGTTTTTGTTCTGTTTGGGACTAGTCTTTTTTCTTTCGAAGGATTAAATGATACGTATTACGCCAGTTTACTCAAGGGTTTAGATACGGCACTCGTAGCCGACAGGAAAGCTGTTTTTTTTGACGATAGCCTGCGTTCTTTACTATTGGTTGTTGTGTCGGCAGGTGTTTTGTGGTTGTATATAAAACAAAAATTCAACAAACAAAGAGTTGTAGTGGTTTTAGGAGTGTTAATGGTTCTCGATTTGGTTTTGGTCGATTGGAATTATGTAAATGCCGATAATTTTGTGTCGGCTAAAAATGTTGAAAACCCTATAAATAAATCAAATATAGATAAGGAAATACTACAAGACAAAGGCTATTATCGTGTGGCTAATTTTGAAGGAGGCATAATGAATGCTATGAATGACGGCAGAACGTCATATTATCACAAGTCAATTGGGGGCTATCATGCCGCCAAACCCGGACGTTATCAAGAATTGTTTGATTATCAAATAGCCAAAAATAATATTGAGGCACTTAATATGCTCAATACCAAATATATTATTTATGCCAAAGAAGATGCTACGGCCATTCAAATAAACCCTGAGGCTTTAGGCCCCGTGTGGTTTGTTAAGGCTGTTAAGTTTGTTGATTCTCCCAATGAAGAAATGTTGGCTCTGAACACCTTTACAGCGAGAGATACCGCCATTATAAACAAAACCGAATTTCCGGAGGCTCCGGCAAAATTTAAAAATCTTACAAGAGATTCTATAGCCAATATCCGTTTAACAAAATATGATGTCAATGTGCTTTCTTACAAAAGTGTTACCAAGTTGCCCCAGTTGGCTGTCTTTTCTGAAATGTATTACAAAGAAGGTTGGCAGGCATATATTGACGGGAAAAAAGTGCCTATTTACCGCGCCGATTATGTGTTGCGCGCACTAAAAATACCAAGTGGTACCCATACGATAGTCTTTAAATTTGAACCTAAGGTAATACAACAGGGCACAATGCTCACCGGTATTTCGTATATACTCCTTATAGGATTTATTTTGGGTTGGTATTTTTATGACAGAAAGAAAAGTACTTAATTTTGAAACCCAAACTGCTGTATTTTTATCCTAACAAAGCCACTTTTGTAAAAAAGGACATAGCTGTTTTATCTGAAAACTATAATGTTAAAACCCAAGATTTAGCTTGGACACAGAAGTCACTATTAGTTACAAACTTTATTAGCCAGTTTTTATTCATTTTAAAAAACAGTCAGAAGGTAGCCGCTTTTGTGGTTATGTTTGGGGGCTATTGGTCATTTTTGCCTGCTTTATTGGGAAAGGTTTTAGGGAAAAGGGTCTTTATTATTTTGGGTGGTACAGATTGTGTGTCTTTTCCCGAATTTAATTACGGCAGTCTGCGTAAACAACCCCTTAAATGGTTTATAAAAAAGTCTTATCAGTGGTGTTCAAGGCTTTTGCCTGTTGACGAGTCGCTAATTTATTCAAATTACAACTATTTACCGCAAGTTATCAATAAACAGCAAGGTGTTAAAGCCTTTTTTAAGGATTTACAAACAGCTTATACCATTATTCCAAATGGTTTTGATACGGCGTTTTGGCTCGTAGATAAGAGCAGAATTAAAATCAACTCCTTTGTAAGTACAGCTTATGTTTCAGACAGTACACGACTTACTTTAAAAGGCTTTAACAGTATTCTTGAATTAGCCGAACGTTTTAAGGATGTTACTTTTACGCTTATAGGTTTGTCAGAAACAATGACAAAGAATATAGATATTCCTAAAAATGTCATTGTTTATGAGAAGCTAGACTTAGAAGAAATTAAAAAAGTTTATGCCACACATCAGTTTTACCTACAACTGTCTCTGTCAGAAGGGTTTCCAAATGCTTTAGCCGAAGCGATGTTGTGCGAATGTATCCCCATCGGAACGGCTGTTGGGGGCGTCCCTAAAATTATTTCTAACTTTGGCGTGATAGTGCCACATCAGAATAGCGATAAACTCATTGCCGAAATTAAAAATATGTTAGCTTTACCCCAATCAGAATTAAAAAAGAAAGCTAAAGCGGCACGTGCACATATTGTTTCAAATTTTGATTTAGACAGGCGTAAAAAAATGTTAAACGAAATTTTAAGCCAATCTTAAAAGATGAAAAAAGTCCTTTTAATAACGTATTATTGGCCCCCTGCCGGTGGCGCAGGTGTGCAACGGTGGCTAAATTTCACAAAATATTTAACAAATTTTGATGTGCAACCCGTGGTTTATACAGTTCAAAACCCGAATTATGCCCTAGAAGACAACTCTTTTAAAACACCTAAAGGCGTAGAAGTAATAAAACAGCCCATTTGGGAACCTTATGTTTGGGCGTCTAAAGTATCGGGCAAAAATCAACAAAATACAAGTGCCGGTTTTTTGGAAGGAGCTCCTACTAAAAAAAGCCGTATGGTAAATTATATTCGGGCCAATTATTTTATTCCCGATGCCCGAAAATATTGGATAAAACCCTCGGTAAAATTTTTAAAGGAATACATTGTCAAAGAGAAAATAAATACTGTCATTACTACCGGTCCACCCCATAGTTTACATTTAATAGGTTTGTCGTTAAAAAAACAATTGGGTATTAAGTGGTTGGCCGATTTTAGAGATCCTTGGACGCAGATTGATTACTTCCATAAACTGCCGTTTAACAAATACGCTTTAAAAAAACACTATTTTTTGGAAAAAAAAGTCGCCACGGAGGCCGATGTTGTTTTGGTTGTTGGCCAACAAATGAAAAATTATTTTTCTCAATTTAACGCCCATACCGAAATTGTTAGCAACGGTTTTGACGGCACAGAAAAAGTAGAAAATACAGCTTTAGATACAGCTTTTACCTTAACACATGTTGGTTCGCTAAACGCCGATAGGAACCCCGATTATTTTTGGGAGAGTTTACATGAATTAACGACCGAAAACAAGACTTTTAAAGAGTGTTTAAAAATTAAGTTGGTTGGTAAAATAACTACCCAAGTTAAAGATAGTATTGTGAAGCATGGTTTACAAGAATTTGTAGAATTTGTAGAATACGTACCTCATAAAGAGGCGAGAAAACATCAATTAACGGCACAAGTTTTATTGCTACCTATAAATAATGTACCAAGCGCCAAAGGAATTTTAACAGGTAAAATATTTGAATATTTACAGGCGGCACGTCCTATTTTGGCACTGGGACCAACCGATGGCGATTTAGCGGCTTTGATAAATAAAACAACCTCAGGTAAAACGGTAGATTTTGATGATAAAAAATCACTTAAATCTGTTTTGTTATCATACTTTGCATCTTATCAAAAAAAGGAGTTAAAAGTTAGGGTTACTCATCTATCAGATTATCACGTCAAAAATATTACACGTAAATTAGCACAAATTATTAACAGTATTTGATGAAAAAAATAGTTACCATTTTAGGGGCACGACCTCAGTTTATAAAAGCGGCTGTTTTAAGTCGTATTATTTTACAAAAGAATGATATAGAAGAAATTATAGTTCATACAGGGCAACACTACGACAGCAATATGAGTGCTGTGTTTTTTGAGGACATGCACATACCCAAACCCAAATACAATTTGGATATAAATGGCTTAGGCCATGGCGCCATGACAGGACAAATGCTAGAGAAAATAGAAAAGGTTTTAGAAATTGAAAAACCCCAAGCGGTCTTGGTGTATGGCGATACCAATTCGACTTTAGCAGGGGCTTTGGCCGCAAAAAAAATGCACATAAAAGTGGTTCACGTAGAAGCGGGTTTGCGTTCTTTTAATATGAAAATGCCCGAAGAAATTAACAGAATAGTAACCGACCGTGTTGCCGATTTACTCTTGTGTCCTACCCAAAAAGCTATGGAGAATCTAAAACAAGAAGGCTTTGATACTTTTGAAACACGATTTGTGAATTGTGGAGATATCATGAAAGAAGCCGTGAGTTATTACGGTGCACAACTCGATACTAAATCGACCGTAATAAGCGATTTAAATTTAAATACCAATCAGTTTGTTTTAGCTACTATTCACAGACCTGAAAATACAGACGATAAAATAAAATTGACTACTATTTTTAAGGCATTAGATAAAATAAATACAGAAGTAAAAGTAATATTACCCTTACATCCACGCACTAAAAAATACCTCAAACAATACGGTATTAATACAAATATTGTGTTAATTGATCCTGTAGGATATTTTGATATGTTAGCCCTCCAAAAACACTGTAAACTCATAGTGACCGATAGTGGCGGCCTTCAAAAAGAAGCTTTTTTCAATAAAAAATTTGGCATTATTGTCAGAGAGCAAACAGAATGGGTAGAGTTGGTAGCAAATGATTTTGCCAAAGTGGTGGGAAGCGACTACAATAAAATGCTAGAAGCTTTCAACTATTATAAGAACATGAAAAAATCGTTTGACCTGCCTCTGTACGGAACAGCTGTTAGCCAAACGATTTATGATGAAATTCTTAAATTGCTCTAAAGATTTATTTTTCGACAGGTAACTCGGCTTTCTTCCAACCCATAATTCCCGTTTCTAAATTGTAAATTTTTTGATAACCGTGTTCTTGTAAATATTTTTTAGCATTGCCGCTTCTGTGTCCTGAATGACAGTAAATAAGTACGGTTTTGTCTTTAGAAATTTCGGCTATTTTAGTCGCAAACTCTTCTTGATTTCGCCAATCAATATTTATGGCACCGGGAATATGACCCCCTTCAAACTCTTCGGGTGTTCTCACGTCAATTATTAAACCGGCCTTAGAATCTACAAGATTTTTAAAGTTGTTAGCATCTACATCTTTGGCAAACACATCGGTTTTAACCGCTACAACTTGTGTTTTTGGGGTTTCTTCTTTAGGCTTGTCGGTAGCGTCTTTACAACTTACCTGTAATATGCTCAAAGTCAAAAACAGAAGGGATAATTTTAATAGTTTCATGAGAAAAGTTTTAAATGAGCTTCAAAAATACTAATATTTTACAAAGGGAGAAGGACTTTAGATTAAATTTAAAAGACTAAATAAAACTTTGCGTAATTAATTGTTATATTTGCGACTAACACTTGTAAATTCAACTTCAAATCATGATAAATGCCATTGAGAATAATCTGTTAAGAGGTGTTAAGCTGCTGAATGCCATAACAGATAAACAATATAGCGATAAATCTGTTGCCCCTTATTATTCAAGCATAGGAGGTCATATGCGTCATATTTTAGATATTTTCGATTGTATTTTCGAGGGGCTTAAAAACAAAAAAATTGATTTGGCGGCGCGTAAACGCAACGAGCTGGTTGAAACTTTTACCATTCAAGGACTCCTGTATTTTGAGGAAATATTTGAGAAACTACGAGCCTTGAGATATTATGATTACAATGAAATAGTAGAAGTAAGAGACGATTTGGGTATGGGAGAGGTTGTTGTAAATTACACTTTAGCCAGTGCGCTTATTCAGGCACACAGCCATGCCATTCACCATTTTGCGAGTATAGGTTATATTATTTCTCAATTAGGAATAGAACTGCCAGATGAAGATTTTGGCTATAATCCCACAACACCTAAAAAAGAAATTTTAGAAGGTTAGAGCTTACTCAACTTTTTTATCTTTTTATTGTAAGGTCTTAAGGCAAACAAATCTTTAAGCTCTGTGCGTAGTTTTGTGTGGGATACACCTTCATATTTATGGTTAATTTTAGCAATTTTATATACGTACTGCCAATGCTTGGCAATACTTTTTAAAGCGATAAAAAAACTACTTTTTGACGCATCATAAATATGTGTAGGTTCGGCTATAACACCGTTAAGTTCTATTATTTTAAAGTTTTTACCGGCTTCTAAGTCACTAAAATTATTGTATTTCACATCAAACCGACCAAAGTAAACACCATTTATAGAATGGCTCAACTTGTCGAACGTTTTTGTGAGTTTTTGGCTTATTAAATGGTTGCCGTTAATAAAGGATGCCCCTTTACAATGATTGCCGATTTCATTTAGAATATAAGTTTCACCTTTTTTGGGTTTGTAATCTAAATAATTTATAATACGTTCTTTATAAATAGGTTGGTAGCGTTTGACATGCGTATTTTTGGCTATCAAGTCAGATAATTTTGAGCGACCGTCACCTTTTACGTGTAGATAACTTTTGAGGGTTATAGACGTTATTTTGCCACTCTTCTGACCCGGATAGCGGTAATACAAAATACCACATTCTTTTTTATGGGCTATAAATTCTTGAATTATTAAATCAATACTGCTGTATTTTTTTAAATAAGATTCTAAATCGGCTAGGTCTGTTAACTTTTTAACCAAAAGACCGCGGTAACCTATATTGGGTTTTACGATAAGAGGAAAATCTATTCCCCGCTCTTTTAAATTTTTTAAAATACTTTTTAAATCACGGTTCTTGGGGATAAAAATAGAATGTGGGATTAATTTTTTTGGTAAGATTTTTAAAGTATCAAATTTAGATTCGGTGGCATCGCCACCATTTTTAAGCCCCGGATTGGCAGCTGCAAAATAGGTAAAGCTACCCGAGCGTAATGCGTAATAAATATATAAAGGAAAAAGAGGGATATAAAACATATAAGTAGGCCAAAATTCCCATTTAAAGATGTCTTTTACACGCGATAAAATACCGTTGTTAAACACCATTTTACTGATTAAAGAGATGCTGCAATATCCGCTTGACGGCCATTGTTAAAAGAATGATGGCACCTAAAGAAAGTAAAAATCCTAAAAAGAAAAATAAAAAATTACCATCTTTTTTTATGGCTTTAAAGCCAATGGTTAATATTATAGGGCCTCCAAATAATAGGGGTAAGGCATATAAAAAATACGAAAAACCTTGTCTGAGTAAATTTTTATTTTGTGTCATTTTTAAAATGTTTTAATGCTTTCCTTACACTGCCGTATCTTAGTAGTAATTCATTGGCAGAACTTTCATTAATTTTTAAGGCATCCATCAACATTTTTGTGCCGCGATTAACTAACTTATTGTTAGATAATTGCATATCTATCATTTTGTTGCCTTTTACGCGCCCCAATTGTATCATACATGCAGTAGAAATCATATTGAGAACTAATTTTTGAGCTGTCCCGGCTTTCATACGTGAGCTACCCGTAACAAATTCGGGACCCACCACAACTTCAATGGGATACTGTGCTATTTTGGCAAGGGGGCTGCCGGCATTACAGGTAATACAACCTGTTAAAATATTTTTTTCGTCGGCTTTTTCAAGTGCCCCTAAAACATAAGGTGTGGTTCCCGAAGCGGCTAAGCCTATCAGTATGTCTTTATCAGAAATTTCAAACTTTAATAAATCCTGCCAACCCTGCGAGGTGGAATCTTCTGCAAACTCTACCGCTTTGCGGATGGCGCTGTCACCTCCGGCAATAAGTCCTATAACCAAATCGTGAGACACGCCAAAAGTAGGGGGACATTCAGAGGCATCTAAAATCCCCAAACGACCACTAGTACCGGCGCCAATATAAAAAAGACGGCCACCGTTTTTAAGTTGTTTTACAGTAGCTGTAGTTAATTGTTCTATTTGAGGAAGGGCTTTTTCTACAGCCAATGCCACGGTTTTGTCTTCAGAATTTATGTTGTGTAGGAGCTCATGGATACTCATTTTTTCCAAGTATTCATGATGGGAGTCTTGCTCTGTAGTGTTAAAATTCATTACCCAAAAGTAATAAAAAAAGCGTCAATTTTAGTTGACGCTTTAGAATAAGAATTAATGTTAGGTTTAAGCTAAAGCTTTATCTAAATTTTCTTTTAAGGCGGCAAGAAATTCTTGAGTGGTTAGATAATTGTCTTTAGTCATTTTATCCTTGTGGATTAACAAAGCCAAGTCTTTAGTCATTTTACCACCTTCTACGGTATCAACACACACTTTTTCTAAGGTATGACAGAAATCAATTAAGGCTTGATTTCCATCTAATTTACCACGGTGTTCTAAACCACGCGTCCAAGCAAAAATTGACGCGATAGGGTTTGTAGAGGTTTCCTTACCTTGTTGGTGTTGGCGGTAGTGACGTGTTACGGTACCGTGGGCTGCTTCGGCTTCTAAAGTTTTACCATCGGGGGTAACCAGTACAGAAGTCATAAGGCCTAAAGAGCCAAATCCTTGTGCTACGGTGTCAGATTGCACATCGCCGTCATAGTTTTTACAAGCCCATACAAAACCACCGTTCCATTTCATAGCGGCCGCTACCATATCGTCAATCAAACGGTGTTCGTAAGTAATGCCGGCGGCTTCGAATTTATCTTTAAATTCATTCTCATAAACCTCTTGAAAAATATCTTTAAAACGGCCGTCATAAGCTTTTAAAATAGTGTTTTTTGTTGAGAGGTATAAAGGCCATCCTTTAACCAAAGCCTGATTAAAACTAGAACGGGCAAAGCCGTAGATTGATGAGTCTATATTGTACATAGCTTGCGCCACACCGTCACCTTCAAATTTATACACTTGATGCACTTGTGGTTCGCCGTTTTCGGGTGTAAAAGTTAGGGTTAAAGTCCCTTTACCTTTGGTTACAAAGTCGGTAGCTTTGTATTGGTCGCCAAAAGCGTGACGTCCTACACAAATGGGTTTAGTCCAGCCCTGTACATAACGGGGTACATTTTTCATGATGATGGGCTCTCTGAAAATAGTACCACCCACAATATTTCTGATTGTTCCGTTAGGTGAGCGCCACATCTTTTTTAATCCAAACTCCTCAACACGTGCTTCATCGGGTGTGATGGTGGCACATTTTATACCAACGTGATATTTTTTAATAGCCTCGGCACAATCAATTGTTACTTGATCGTTGGTGTCGTCACGATGCTCAATACCCAAGTCGTAATATTTAATGTTTAAATCTAAATAAGGCAGTATTAACTGGTCTTTAATGAATTTCCAAATAATACGAGTCATCTCGTCCCCGTCTAGCTCTACAACGGGGTTTTGTACTTTTATTTTTGTCATGATTTGTAATTTTTTGCGTTTGGCAAAGCTACAAAATATAGTCGTAAAAAGAGGTTAAAAATCAAGCTTTTTACACTGTTTTTAGGGTATAAAAAAACCTGTAAAAGTCTTACAGGTTTTAATAGGGTTTCAAAAAATTGCTTATTTTTTTACTTCTTTAATTCTGGCTTTTTTACCTGTTAGGTTTCTAAAGTAGAAAATACGGGCACGTCTTACTTTACCGCGTTTATTTACCTCAATTTTTTCGATGGTTGGCAAGTTTATCGGGAAAATACGCTCGACACCAACAGTACCTGACATTTTTCTAATGGTAAAAGTTTCGCTACTGCCGTTGCCTCTTTTTTGAACTACAACACCTCTAAAAAACTGAGTTCTTACTTTTGCACCCTCAACAATTTTGTAATAAACTGTTATGGTGTCTCCTGCAGAAAAATTAGGTAATTCGTTTTTGCTTACAAATTCGTCTTGTACAAATTTTACTAAATCTTCCATTTTAAAATGGTTTTAATATTAATCATAAAGCAACATTCACGTCTTTCGTCAGCGGTTGATTTTGAGTGCGCAAATTTAAAAATTTATTTTTAATTAAAACGACTTATTTGTTTTATTTTGATAATTCAGGGCGTAGTAAATATAAAATTTACGGACTGTCTTGCCATTGTGTTTTATTACTATAGGCGGCAATTCTATGATAGTACTGAAGTAGGGCTTTAATTTAGCGGGTATTTTACCTAATTTCAGATCGTTTTTAAAGCGTTTGTCGGAATTGATAAAAAGGGCATTTTTGCCGTCTAATTTTGATAGGTCATTGTAAGTGTAGTTGTATTGTAATGCAAATTCTCCGATAATATTTTGCCCGTACACTTTTTGTTTTAAATAAAAGTTAAGGATGGCCGTTGTTTTGTAATTATCGGCCGAGAAAATAAAAGTATTGGGATATTCTTTTTGGATTTCTTTGACGTTCTGCGAGAGCTCTTTCCATCCAAACCAGGTGTCGTCACTCTTAACAGGGACTACATAAAACAGAAGTTCAACAGCCAGTAAAAGGTGGAAAATAATAGAGAAAATAATATTCGCTTTAATCCATTTTATTCTAATATAAGGTATTATAAATAGGATGCCTGTGATATAGGCAGGCATAAGCCAATTTATTTTCACCCAATAAAATAGCGAAATACCAAAAAAGCCCAAAAAAGTGGGTAAGAAAAAGCTGAGTAAAAAAAGTGTCTTGGCATCGGGTAATTGCCATTGAAACAAGTACTCTTTGAGTTTCTTAAAGGTAGTGATAACGATAAAAATAAACAGGGCAGGCAGTAAAATAATGAGTTGGTGTCCAATAGTTCCTAAAAAGGATAAAGGCTTAAAGCCAAACGATTTTACCCCCTCGGCGCGTTGGGTAGATTGAAATAGAAACGACACGAAGTCGTGTTGGTAATTCCAGTAAAGCACAGGAAAAGCCGCTAAGACAGATAGTAACATGGCACCGATAAAACCTTTTGAAAAAAGAAGTTTGCGGTACTTATTAGAGAGTATTAAAAAGGCGATTAAACCGAATTGTAAAAATACGGCCGTATACTTGCTGTCAAAAGCCAATCCCATAAAGAGTCCGGCCAATAACCATTGCTTTTTGTTTTCTAAAAATACGGCTTTATACAGCGCTGTTACAGAAAGTGTCCAAAATAATAATAAGGGCACATCAGGCGTTGAGATTACAGAAACTATTGAAACCAATACGCTCGTGCTTAACAATAACAGGGCACTCTTTTGATGTTGTTTGGGTAAAAATAAGCCGGCTAATTTGTAAAAAGCTAACAGGGTAAATGATGTGATAATAAAATCACTTAGCTTAACCACAAATGCCGAGGTGCCAAAAATTTCGGTAAACAAACGGATGATATAACCAATCATTCCCGGATGATCAAAATACGATAAGGCCAAGTGTTGTCCGTAAAAATAATAATAGGCATCCTGTGGCATTAAGCCGATATAAGGCAATAAGACAAATCTGAAGACTTGAAATGCCAAGACTATACTTATTATGGGGTTATTTTGGATAAATTTTTTCATCGACTAAAAATAAAGGACGCCACTAAAACCCAGTTGGCCTTGTTTTACAGTTGGTACAAAGATAGCATTTAGATTTTTTGGCCTTTTTGTTTTGTGTTTTTTATTTGATTGTAGCCTGTAAAAAACATCGGTTACTAACATGCCCACTCCGGCACCAACCAAAACATCAGACACCCAATGTTTATTGTTAAGCACCCTGAAAACGCCTGTGGTAGTAGCAAAAACATAACCCGAATAGCTCAGAAAAGGGTTAGAATCTTTAAACTCATGATGTAAAATACCGGCCAAAGCAAAGGCATTTGACGTGTGTCCTGAAGGGAAGGCTTGTTTACTGCCGTTGGGTCGGGTTTCATTGCTTATCAGTTTAATAGATTTTACAAGTGCATAATTAGCCGCTGTTATAAGTACCACATTTTTAGCTTGGGTTTTAAAATTATTTTTAGATTTTAAACCTAAAATATCGGCCGAAGCCAAAATAGCCAAAGGAGCGAATTGTAAAAAATCGTCAGCACGTGTGCTAAAATTTAGTCCTCTCTGAATATTATTTTGCAAGCTTACTTTACTTAAAGAACCACCTGTATAGTTAACATAAGTGCCTGCTACGATTAATGATAGGGGTAGGATGCTCTTTTTAAAAAAGTCTTTTTTACTGGCAGAAATACTGTCTTTTTGGCTGAAACTACTACTGAAAATACAGACAGCCAAACCACAAAGAAATATTTTTTTAATCATCTAGTAAATCGGGTCTCAGTTTTTTTGTTTTGTGGTAGGCCTGTTCGGATCTCCAAGTGTCAATATTGTTAAAGTTACCCGATAACAATACATCGGGTACGCTTAAGCCTTTGTATTCTCTGGGACGTGTGTAAACAGGCGGTGCCAGTAAATTGTCTTGAAATGAATCAGACAGGGCAGAGGTTTCGTCACCCAAAACACCCGGAATGAGACGGATAACCGCATCGCATAAAACGGCTGCGGCAATTTCGCCTCCGCTTAAAACATAATCGCCAATAGAGATTTCATTGGTGATAAATGCATCGCGTACACGTTGGTCAATGCCTTTATAATGACCTGTTAAAATGATAATATTTTCTTTTAACGATAAGGTATTGGCTGTTTTCTGATTTAAAACAGGGGCGTCTGGGGTCATAAAAATAACCTCGTCGTAAGGGCGCTCTGCCATGAGTTTCGACAGGCATTTGTCTATGGGTTCAATCATTAAAACCATACCCGCACCACCTCCAAATGGCGCGTCGTCTATTTGACCGTATTTATTAAGGGCATAATCGCGTAGATTGTGAAAATGAACCTCCACAAAACCCTTGTCTATAGCCCTTTTTATAATAGAATACTCAAACGGACTCTTGATAAGTTCCGGGGCTACACTAATAATATCTATACGCATGGGGCAAAGATAGGAAATTTGGAATGTAGATTTAACCTATGATTTGGGATATTTTATATCAACCAACAACTACGTCATTACAAGTCTGAAAGGCGTGGCAATCTCGTGATACAGGCAACACTGTTTTAAGAGTTAGTTGTGTCGTTTTAATTTTACCGTAACTTCTCGCTAAGATATATCTGCCTTTAAATATGTTAAAAAGTTGCTTTTAAACCAATGTTAAAGGCTCTGGGCATACCGGGTCGTAACCCCGCCGGTCTTCTTGCAACAACATATATTTGGTTAGTTAAGTTGGTGGCATTGGCAAAAAAAGAGATATTTTTATTGAAGTTGTAATTAGCACTGGCATCTATTACAAAATATGAATCTGTTTTTTCGTTAGAAGGTATTGCGCCTTGCCCCGGAAGGGTACGCATTGGGTCGGTATATCTGGCGCTTAGGTTTAAATTGAACTTATAGTGTTCTAACTCAAGCATTACGGTGAATTGGTTTTTTGCCAAATAAGGAAACTGATCACCTGCCGTAACTTTACCCCAACCATCAAAAGCGCTGTCAAAACTGCTTTGGAATTTGGAATCGGTATAGGTGTAAGCTATGGTGAGTGGTAAACTAAATTGGCTTAGTTCTATTGAAGATAACAAATCGTAAGTTACATTAAATTCCAACCCTTTGGTTTGTACAGCGCCGGCATTAAACTGTTCGTTTGTGCCATCACCTCCTGAAGCTTCAAGGTCGGTTCCCAATAAATTACTGTAATCATTTAAGAAAAGTACCGCTTGTCCCGATAATCCATTTTTGGCATATCTGGTACCCAGCTCATAGTTGATGCTTTTTTCGGGTTTAAGTTTCTCTTTTGAACCAGGGGGCGCAAAGCCTTTATGAACGCCCATAAAGCTGCTTAGATATCTCGTGAATCTGTAATCAAACCCAATACCGGGAATAAATACATTTACCGTATTGCTTCTTTCCGCCAGATTTGTACCTATTCTGTCCGGATCAGTTTTCCCGTAATCGAGCCTTTTTTGGGTTATTCTTTCGTAACGAATACCCGGTGTTGCCGTAAACTTTCCTATTTTTAATTCATATTGCAGATAGGATGCTATAGCGTTAGCTGTTTCAACCCTATTACTTTCTGTACCGTGTATTCCGGCTTTAGTAAGTTCCATAACACCATTGTCCATAGCATACTCGTCATTCCATTGAAAACGGTCAATTTGGTCTTGGTGTATTCTAATACCTAAATCAATATTGTGTTCTATTTCATCGGTTTCAAAGTTGAAATGTAATTTTGTTTGAACACCCTGCGCATAATAATTTCTGTTGTTTGCTTTTACAAACAAGGCATCATTTAAAATACTGCTTGTGCCCGTAATAATATTGTAAGCATCATTGTATTCTGTGGGGTTATCGAGTATTGCACTAATCTTGGTCTTGTTTCCGAAACTGTCTTTTACCTTGTCGAGTTTGTACCAATTTCGGCTAAAAGTTGTGCGATAAGCTGTGGTAGTAACATCAAATGCGTCTGAGAATTTAACATTATAGTTTAAAGAAATTTGACTTTGTTTTGTTTGGATGTTATCTACTTGTGAACCCGCATACCTACGGATAGGGTTTGCGTCAAAATCTTCTTGAGTTAAACCAAGATAGGTCTCGTTTATGTCTCCTGTTGATTGACCGATTTTAAGAGTTAGAGATTGATATATTTCGGCATCAGTATTGGTGTTGACGCGGAACTTAGCCAGATAATCTTGTTTTATAAAACCTGAATTCCTGTCAAAACCTCTGTTTCCTCTATTATCTATTTGTTTAAAACCATTTGAAGAATATTGAAATGTCTCTACCAAATAAGCAAAATTCTCCTGAGAATCGCCAACATAAGCGTGAAGGTCTCTACCGCCAAAACTACCTCCCAGTAAGCTTATTTTTCCCGAAAATTCGTTGGGGATTTGAGTTGAAATCAGATTGATTGCGCCTCCCGTTGTATAAGGACCGTATTTTATTTGACTACTGCCTTTTATAATTTCAACACCCTGTATTCTTCCCATTGTGGGAAAATAATAAGCAGCCGGTGCCGCATAAGGGGCAGGAGCTATCAATATACCGTCTTCCATTACAGTAATTTTCGTGTTTCGTTCAACACCTGTACCTCTTAAACCTATGCTTGGAAAAAGTCCAAAACCATCTTCTTCTTGTATGTTAACTCCCGGTACAGCCCGTAAGATACGGTTAACATCGGTATAGCTGAATTTTTGGAGCTCTTTTGGTGAGATGTATTGTACCGAACCCGGGATATCTCTAATGCCCATATTGCCGCCTGTAATAGTTATCTCTGAGAGCGTTGAAACAGACTCTACCATTGTGAAATCTTCTTTCACGATTTGTCCGGCTCTGATACTTATTTCTTTTTTAAGAGTAAAATATCCTATAGCTGAAGCTATCAAGGTGTAATTTCCAACAGGTACATTATTTATAACGTAGTTACCATTGCCATTTGTGATTGTGCCGAGTTGGGTGTTTTCAAGATAAACTGAGACGCTCGAAAGAGAGGATATGCCGTCAATTTGTTTAATGTTTCCTTCAATAGTTGCTTTTTGAGCGAAAGTGCTTAGGGCACTTATTAATACAATTGCTAATACTATATTTTTCATATTTTACATCCTTATATTAATTTAGACTAATTCTAAATAGAGTGCAAAGAAAATGATTATTTAGAATCATTCCAAATAAAAAATAAAGTTTTTTTAAAAAATTATGAATGAAATAATGAGAGCATTTCTATCTCCATTTTATCATACGCGATGTAAAATATTTAGAAGCTCTTATGAGATGTTTTTAAGAATCATCAAATTTTATAAATTGAAATTATAAATATTTAATTCCAAATTTATATTTCAAAATTTGTAGCTTTTACCATTCTATCGGTTTCAAATAAATCTTGTTTTAAGGAAACGTTTTTAAATCCTTTGTTTTTTAAAAGAGTACAGACTTCCTTACCCAAACTTTGGTTGATTTCAAAAAACAAACTTCCGTTTTTGTTGAGGTGTTTTATGGCAAAATTGGCAATTTTATCGTAATAAAGAAGCGGATTGTTGTCTTCTACAAAGAGTGCAGAATGGGGTTCGTAATTTAACACATTTGGTTTCATGAGTGTTTTTTCGTCTTGTTTCACGTAAGGAGGATTGCTGACGATGATATCGAATAAGGGCAGGGTCTTATTTTTAGAATTTGTAGTGTCAACACTGGCAGTAGAGTCATTTAGACTCCGATACTTTTCGAGAAATATCTCTTGTTTTTGTAGAATATCAGTTTCAATAAAGTTAATGTTAACCTGATTTAAACCGGCATTTAGTTTAGCCAATTCAAGGGCTCTTTTTGAAATGTCTAGTGCCCAAACTGTAGCTTGGGGCCTGTTTTTTGCCAAAGCGATGGCGATACATCCGCTACCTGTACCGATGTCTAAAATTTTTAAGCTTTGGACTTTGGCTGTTTCTAGAATCCACGCCACCAATTCTTCTGTTTCGGGGCGTGGAATCAAGACATTTTTATTGACATTAAGACTTAAGTTGTAAAATGCTGTCGTACCGGTAATATATTGAATGGGCTCAAAACGGCTGAGGCGGTTTATGGCTTTTTTAAAAAATAAAGTATCATTTACAGTGATATTTTTGTCCAAGCTCAGCGCAATATCAACCCTTTTTAAACCGAGTTTATAATCGCACAAACGGTGAAAAAAGGCGACTGTTTCCGGCTTGGGGTATTTGTCTTTTAAAGCATTGTAAAAATCAGATTTTAAAGCACCTAAAGTCATTCCGAAAAATCATAAAATTTTTGACATATAAATATGACATGCCACATGGCATGATTTTACCAAAGGTTTATCTAAGAAATTAAAACCCAACTTGCGGTAAAAGTTATGAGCACGTGTCATAGTAGGAAAAGTCTCTAAATAACAGCGTTTAAAGCCTTGTTTTTTGGCAAAATACAAAACCTTTTGACTGAGTTGGTAGCCAATTTTTAAGCCGCGTGCTTCGGGTAAAAGGTACATTTTTTGTAATTCGCAAGTATCTTTAAATTGAGGACTTAAAGGGACAATGCCACAACCGCCCACTATTTTTTCGTTTACCAAAGCCACAAAATAAGCGCCGTTTTTAGATTTGTAGGCTTCGTAAAGGTGGTCTGTCTCGGCATCGGTAAAAGCTGTGCCGTCTAAATCGGCTTTGTGTTCGGTTAACACCTGTCTTATAATGCGAGCAAGTGTGTCGTTATCTTCTTTTTTAATCAGACGGATTTCAATTTTATTAGTCATGCTAATATCATACTTTTGCTGGGTGAAGATACATCAAAAATTTATACATCGTTGTCTCCATTTGGCAAAAAATGCTTTTGGCAATACCTATCCAAACCCAATGGTGGGTTGTGTCATTGTGAGTGATAATAAAATTATTGGTGAAGGTTGGCACAAAAAAGTAGGAGAAGCCCATGCCGAAGTAAATGCCATCGCCGCTGTAGCAGATAAATCACTTTTAAAAGAAGCTACCTTATACGTTAATTTAGAACCCTGTGCCCATTACGGTAAAACACCCCCTTGCGCCGATTTGATAGTGAAATACGGTATTCCGCGTGTTGTTATTGGAGCCTTAGACACTAATAAATTAGTGAGTGGAAGAGGTGTGTCACATCTTAAAAAGAACGGTTGCAAAGTAATTGTGGGTGTTTTAGAACAAGCTTGTTTAGATTTAAACAAACGGTTTTATACTTACCACAATAAAAAGCGGCCTTATATTATTTTAAAATGGGCCACATCTTTAGATGGTTTTATTGCGCCGAATGCCCTGCCTCAGCAAAAACGGACTCCTATTTTCTTAACGAATACATACGCTTTACAGTTAGTGCATCAATGGCGCGCTGAAGAACAGGCCATTTTTGTGGGTACTCAGACGGCTGTTGCCGATAATCCTAAATTAGATGTGCGTCATGTGAAAGGACCTAATCCTATTAGAGTGGTTCTAGATTCTACATTACGCATTCCAAAAGAGAGCTGCCTTTTTGATGAATCTGTTATGACTATTGTATTTACCGATATTAAAATGAAGACGCCAGCGTCAAGACCTAATTTAAAGTATGTGCCTGTAGATTTTAGTAAGCATTTACCACAACAAGTGTGTGCGGTTTTGTTTAAGGAGGCTGTACAATCTGTTATAATAGAAGGGGGTTCCGTGACTTTACAAAGTTTTATTGATGATAATTTATGGGATGAAGCAAGGGTGTTCAAAAGCCGTGTTTTGCTAGAAAGAGGAATTAAAGCCCCTGTCATAGAAGGTGCTGAAGCAGTTAATCAAAAAATAGGTGACAATACGCTAATTTTTATTCAAAATGATGCGAGATAGCTTTTTTACATTGGTAAAACCATCACCGGAAGTTATTTACAAAGACCGCAGTAGTAAGTTTTTGGCTTATGCTTTTCCTATTGATTCAGAGGAAGATATAAAACCTTTGATAGCACAACTCAAAAAAAAACATCACGCAGCCCGTCATTGGTGTTATGCTTGGCAATTGGGTATTGAAAACGTTCAGTATCGTGCCAATGACGACGGTGAGCCGAACCATTCTGCAGGAAAGCCCATTTACGGGCAGATTCAGGCTTTTAATATTACCAATGTGCTTATTGTGGTTGTGCGCTATTACGGAGGTATAAATTTAGGTATTGGTGGATTGATGCAAGCTTATAAATCGGCAGCCAAAATGAGTTTAGAAGCTTCAGAAATTAGAGAGAAATTATTGAAAGATATTTTCGAATTGCATTTTGAGTATAAATACCTCAATACGGTTATGCGCATTATAAAAGATTTACATGCCGAAATAATGTTGCAAGACATGACTTTAGATTGTAAAATAAAGATAGCCGTTCGCAAATCTGATGTTCAAAAATTAACACACTTCCTTAGCGATTTGCACGAAATAAAAGTTAATAAGTTTTCCTAAAAATAGGGTTCTAGCTTGTTTATAAAATCTTGAGGAGCTTTTGTAGGCCGATTGCGTTTCATATCCCAAAAAACCAAAGTTGTTGTTGCTGTATTTAAAAGCTCATTTTTTTGATTGTGAATTTCGAATTGAAAAGTAACTTTTACCTCAGGGCGTTTTACGAGAGTTGTTTTTAAGCTGAGTAAGTCATCGTAAAGTGCTGGTTTATGATATTTTATATTCATTTCTATAACGGGTAGCATAATACCACCGGCTTCTAAATCTTTATAAGAAAATCCTATATTACGCAACCATTCTACACGACCCATCTCAAAATAAGCAGCGTAATTACCGTAATAAACATATTGCATTTGGTCTGTTTCGCTATAGCGAACTCTTATATTAATGGTATTCTCTATCATTAAAACTTATATTTGTAAGGTTTGATATAATACGCAAAAAAAAAAGAATAATCAATAGCAAAATGATTTTTTTTTAACAAAAAATATGCACACTTTTGTAC